>NZ_JACJPW010000128.1 GCF_014696265.1 Aerosakkonema funiforme FACHB-1375
TAGATGAAAACAGTGCGCCCGAAGACTTATATAACCATCCAGAAAACCACGTTCTACTACTCTCTAGTGGCGGTCGATTAGTATATGGCCCCCAAAAATACTTAGAAACAATACAAGCAATTTGTCCAGACCAAAAAGACCGAGGTGCTTATGGCAGCATCTTCATCGGCGCTTGTCAAAACGCAGTAAAGCATCCTGTCAATATTCTCATTGTAGACGATATCACAGGAGAAAACGGAGACATACTTCCTAACGACATAGCTTGGCGATTAGTAGGAGACTGTCACGGCAAAATATCACCAGAACTAGCAACAGAACTCAGTGGAACTGTATCCCATGTAATTCAACATCGGCTAGGATGTTTTGGCGGAGAACTCGACCTTCGCTTTGGGAAAGGAACCGTAGCACCATTGCGCCTTAATGAACTACCAATAAAAGAAAAATTAAACACCAAGATAGACCTAATCATACCCACATCATCATTCAAAGGTGGAGACAAAAAAAACAACCCAATTCGACCAGGATTATACAGCAACCAAATGGTATTCATAGGAGAAAAAGACCGCTCCCAACCTTCCTTAGTCGCCATCTCCCAAACCCTAGACTGTGCCCCATTTGGTATCAAAGACTTCCTCCGTCAAATAGAACAAGAAGCTTTGGAATTAGCAGCCATTCAAAAAGACCCCAGGAAAGTAGCACAACGCTACTGTGAAGCCTACGAAAAATTCCAAAAAAACCGACAACTAGAAGAAAATCCGGAAGAAAACGACATTTCAGAATCAGAAACAGCAGAGCAACAAGACCCCATAATGTACCGTCTAATTAAAGCCGACCTGGAAGGATGGGGCCAGCTACTATCATCCCAAAAAGTAGTAGACGAATTAGAACGATTCATGCAAAACCAATGGCGAGATTTATCATTAGGAAAAACCATCAAATTCAATCGCGCCATGATAATACCCAGTAAAGATTTAATCAATGGCGAAATATGCGATATGAGATTTCCAGAAGGCGAAAAAATCTTAAACTTTTGCTCGCCATATCTCAATTCCAACGGGATGTGCATCTCAAAAAATAAATACGTCCCCGACGCACTAAACCCCAACGGTAAACCCCTAGTCGGTGTTGTAGTAGTCAATGACGAAACCAGAGAACGAATCGCTCAAAGAATTGCAGCATTGCAAGCCAAAGGTATCGAAACCGATGAAACTGTGCCAGCAGAAACCGAATCAGAACGTCAAGGCAGAGACTTTGATGGTGACACAATTGGCACAGAAATAGCCACTAAATATCCCAACTTCACTCAAGAAGTAAAAAAGCGAAATTTACCAGAAAACGCTTACGCCCCCATCAAAAAAGAAGAAAAAGCATCATTCCCCCCAGATAAACCATTTGAAGAAATTGCTATCTTCATGTCAGATGGAATATCCGTAGGCGTAATCAACAACCATGCCACAGCCATAGAAGCTTTAGAATCAGAAATAGACCTACTACAAGAATACGGAAGTCTCTCCCACAAAATCGAGTATGTCAAAACCGTTGGTGACCACTACAACCAACTGATTAGCGGGGAGAACAATCGCCAAAACCCTATTCCCATTAAACCTCAATACCGAGATTATATTATTCAATTTACCCAGATAGCTAATCAAACAGAATTGACACCAGAACTGATTAACCAAGCGCTGCTACTGAACCGTAAAATGTACCACGATATGATTGGCGAAGCAGGATATCAAAATCAGATAGCAGTCGATATTTTCAAAAGTAATCGCGCTCCCGATTTAGATGTAGTTAAGGAAAATTTCCGACTTCTGCATCGGACTGTCGAATACATTAAATCCAAAAAACAACATGATGTTTTTCGAGAATCAGGGATTTCTACTAACGGCTTAAGTCCCAGAGAACTAATGATACAGCTTGTGAATGAAATCTATGAAGCCAATCCCTTAGAATCACGTCCCACAGTCCAGTTTCGCGACTTATTTCCCCCCACTTATACGGAAGAACAACTCAAACAAGCTGAGGCTACTAAAGTCAAGTTCGACGAACTATTTAACGCCGCCTCAATTCAAAACCAACGCTTAAAAACCGAAAAAGGCCCAGTTCTGAAAGTCCTCACTCAAAAAGGTATGGAAATTGAAGTGAGTAACTTAACTCAATACAAGCACCCAGCCTTATTTGGAGAAAATGGAGATTTGAAAAAAATAGGTACACGACTGGAAGATTTGAATATTAAGTTAGTCGAAAATAAAAAAGGGTTTAATCAAAAAACGCACCGTTGGAAAGTTTTAGCAGAAGTGGAGGGAGAAACCAATCAAGATGGTAGCTCAAAGTTTTTGCCTTTGGGAACTCTATGTGAACATTCACGCCAAACATTGAAGTCAGTTTTACAAGAGGAAGCCATTAAAAAAATTCAGTCAGGCGAGGGATTGCTTAGTCCCAACGTAAAAGTAGAAGTAGCATCACCTTTATCACAAAGACAGGTAAAGCTGATGTTTAAAAAAGCCTATGATTTCCTAAGCGAATTTAACAATAGTATTCCCTCAGACCAAAAACAAGCGATGGCATCTGCCTGCTGGCATTTAGGAACAAGCAGAGGTTTTGAAGAAAAGCCTAATGAGCAATCAGAAACTACCTCTCGTCAAGAATATAAAATATCCAACTTTTCCTTTGCTGCTTTTCCCGAACAAGTAATTGAAAAACTAGCTCAACTTCAATTAACCAAACTCACCGTCACCGGGATTAATGCTGCCGAATCAAACCAACATTTTGGTAGAGCATGGAACCAGGATGAAAAGTTACCAATACAAATCCAAGTGCGTCAGGATTTACCAGCAGAACATCCTCGTTACAATCGTCCCTTAGTCTTTATTGAAGACCAAGAATTTGCTCCCATAGAATCTCGGAGCGCCCATTTACCCATTGGAACAAAAGCACTAGCCACTGTTAACCCTGACCCCGGTCACACGATTCAAGTTCAACTAAACCACCCAAGAATTAACACACCCATTCAAATCGGGAAAATTCAACAGCATAGCTTTGCCGACAGAGCCTGGAGGGGTGAACAAGCATCATTGACAATTGCTTTGATTAAACCCGAACCAATCCCAGCAATTAAAGTGGGGGATCAAGTGTTAGGTGAATTGGATAAAGCAAGCATCAATATCTTAGAAAAAGCCGGTCGTTTGGTAGATGGAAAAACTATTGATGTCACACTTAATAGTCGGGGAAAAGGCTTTGGTTCGCACGTTATTGCTACTACTGCTAATGGTAACTCTTTCCGCATTAATAAACTTTCCAAATCTTTCTGGTCATGCACCTTCAATAACCAAACAGCTACTGTGACTGTGGGGTTCAAAGAGCTTAAGCCTGAACCTGCTATCCTAATAGATGGGAAAGTTTTGGGTGTCCTGACCCAAAAAGAAAGCAAAGAGGCTCTCTCAAAAGCTGGATTATTAGTTGAGGGACAAATTTTTCAAAAAGCTTTCTTAACAAGTAATTCCACCACTGCAACTATCACTGTTGCTCCAGAGAGTGTAGAATACCCAGAGGCTTGGACAAAGCTAATTAAAACCGAACAAAAATCACAAATTTCTTCAGAGCTTCTCGAAATTTCTCGTGGATTTCGCACTAAGTTAACTCAATTACCCACCTTACTGTTTACCAAAGAAGACCACGAGTGGAAAACTCCCAATGGGAGTTTGAAAGAACAACCTGCTTTAGGACTATCAGTAGACAAACGATTGAGTGATGTCACTTCACGTTGGCTTTCTGCACAAGGGGTAGAATGGCTTCATGCGCCTGACGAGGCTCTAGTTTGGTCTGAAACTCAACGGGGTTATGATGTTCTATTCATTAATCCAGATTCAGTAAAACCAGAGGTTTACCAACAGCTAATTGAGCGATGTGGCGAACTACTTCAGGCTTCGGGAGAATCTAATACTTATCTAGAACGCCTTGAATCGATGCCTAAATTACCAGAAAGTATGTGGTCTACTTCTGCTACTGATTCAACAGTAGAGTTGGAATCACAACATAGACAAGTGGATGTAGATGACCGAGTGCAGTTAGTTGAGTCTGCTTACGCGCAACCGATGGAAGGATACCCAGTGGCACAAGACAACCACCAACTAACGCCAGAAGCCTCTCAAAGCACTGATTATGATACTGCTAACGTGGTTCCTATACCGCCGGGTGTGGCTTTACAACTGGAGTATAACAAAGCTCAGGCGTTACAAGCACAGCGGACAGAGGCGATCGCAGAAATTGTCCACAGCTTCCTTTACTTGGAAGGTAAATCCACTCCCACAGGAGCCCAAGCTATTGGCAAATCGAACACGGCTGTCTGGGATAAAGCTAAATCTGAACTGACACTTTATGACAATGCTTCGACTGACTCAAACGTTCCCAAAATGCGGGTGCGGTATGAAGGTGGTAGCTATACACCATTGCCGATCGCGTCGAGCCTGGAGGAACTACAAAAACACGGCCTTAAGTTAGAAGAAGTCGAACACTTTATTTCTAAAGTTAAGCCTTTAGTCGATGCCAGACTTAATCAATTGAACTTGGGTAAAAATTACTCTAAAAATCAAGGAATTGAAAGATAAAATCAAACAATATTAGCCTAAGCAACAAGCTTGGGCTAATATTGTTTGATGATGCTTTAAACTTGAATCAATCTAACTTTTCCAGGCATCCTTTGGATATTTTTGAGCGTACCAGGAGAGTTATCCTTAATGATCGCCAAACCATAATCTGCAATAGAACACATTATGCGATCGCGCTGTGTATAAGAACCATTTACTCCCACACTAGCAAATCCAGCATTATTTCTAGGTGAATTGCCTGTGTGGTAAACAGTTACTCGGCTATACCCAGATTGTTTGAGAAAAGTTTGCACCAAATAATCTGCCCCAAAGCAATCACCAATCAAAATTTTAGCACCCAGTTCCATAATTTTCTCAATGCGGATAATAGCTTCTGCGGGTAGTTGTGCCACAGTACGAGAACCACTAATAACTACTTTCAAGCGTTGGCTAGGTAGAGTACCATTATCGATGATTTTTCCCTTCAAGTTAGACATATTAGGTACTGAGGGGAAATTAGGATTCCTCAATAGCCACTCTTGAGTTTCTACTAAGTATTTTTGTCGCTCCCATTCTGCTGCATTATTACTAAAGTTTTGCCAGAGCAATGGTTCATCGCGAATAAACATCAACAATCGCCCTAACCAATTATTTCCCTGGTGCCCAGTTGGAATAGCTTTTCCTTGACCATTTTTTGAATTTTGAATTTTGAATTTTGAATTGTTTTGACCCCCCGGAGCAATATTAGCTGGTACGCCCCAAACAATATCGTGCCAGTTGTTTAATTCCAGCAACTCTTCTCCCCTTGTTTCCATCAATTCTTTGTGCCAATTACTGCCAGGATAAAATTTCTGCATTAATCCAATAAGCATGATGGCCAACTTAACTTCTTCCCAATCAAAACGTAATGGGATAGTCCGAGCATATTTTTTAGCGACTGATGGTGTAAGTGTGGCAATTTTACGCTTTTGTTGAACATCCAAAGTTTTGGAGGCGGCGTAGAAATTTTCCACTGTTGGATATTCAATACCATCAACAATGATAGGTTTTTCTAAGCTCTCCATATTGCTGAACCAGTTTTTTATCCACGCAGTCATAGTTTTGCTCAATTGAACTGTTCTTCTTGAAGGGGCGACAGCCCAATAAAAAAATAATCCCGGCAGGCTCTTACGCCATGCCAGGATAGAGTTACGGAAACTAACAAACTATTAACACTTGATATCCAGAATTTTCTAAACAGCTTTTCACGCCTTGCCAAGTCAAGCCTTCTTCAGGTAACAATGGAATTGTCAAACTTCCCGTGAATCCATAATCACCCTCTTGCTTGACTACACAAAACTCTGCTTGTTTGAGAGTTTTAATTGCCTGCTGCGAAAGCATTCCAATTACGTTAGCAGCATTATGAGTAACCGCGATCGTAATCATGGGATTTTCCCTAATTCGTCACGGTTAAAAGCTCGTCAGAGCCAAAAGTAATGATAGCTGAATTAGCTACTTCTAATTCATTTCACCATTTCGCTCTTGAACGCTCTCAAACAAAATCCCCAAAATCTTATCAACTTCCCGAATATAATAATTATTCAAATCAATAAACACATCAGAGCCATCCAACTTCAAAAACTTCCAAATATCCCCCGTAGTTACCGCGCCATAAATTGTCTTAATATCATTTCCTTCCTGCTGATTAAACAACTGTGCCGCCAACATCGCCGCCGCACATTGACCTAACCCTCCTTTAATATCCTCATTCTTTGCTTCCACAATCAACACCACAGGTGCGTTAATAGTTAATTGCTCCTTAGAGCGGCTAATAATAAAATCGCAATAGCCATTTAATCCTTGCTCAAAATCTACATTGAAATCCACCCCAGAAAACAAACTAATCTGATAATTTTTACCTCTCCTAACTTCCAACAAAATTGGCGTAATAATTAATTCAGACCGCGCTTTTTCTGTATTTATAGCTAAAGCAAGTTCAGTCGTTTCTGCTAAAGAAGCTTTTAAAGTTTCACTCGGATGTACAGATGCAATGGTGGCAAATAAATCAGCCGATTCATCAATTCGTAAATTGAACGTTTTTTTAAATTTATTCAATGTAAATTCACTATAAGCCATTGACACCACTATCGCCTTTATACAAACTTGTATAATTAACTATCATTTTTTTATTTAGTAAGGTTGGATTGAGAGTGCGATCGCATATCATTAGTTACATCAGTAGCACAAACCATACCTCTACCCAACCTTTCCAAATACTCACTCAAACTGCAACCACAAGCCTGCGCCAATAAACGCAACCCCTCATAGCCAGTATCGGTGACAGCAATACTTCTTCTCTTCTTCACCTCACCGTAGTCCGACTCGCTACCAGGCTTGAGATTCGACAGCGAACGAGGATTAACTTTTTGCAACCGTTTTTCTGCCATCCTAAAAAAACCATATCCAATTTAATATTACAGCACTTTCTTTTCTATATCAGACATTATATAATCTCTGATATAGGTGCAACACCCAGTTTTGATGCAGGAAAGAAAAAATGCTAGCCACCATATCCCCCTACGAAGAACCAGAATCGTCCCCCTCATACTGCTGTTTGACCATTGACCCAGAATTCCAAAACCTGATTCCCCCGCCATCAACTGAAGAACTAGCCATATTAGAAGCTAACTTAAGCCAAGAAGGTTGCCTTCAACCTCTCATAGTCTGGAAAAACCACAATATCCTTCTAGACGGTCATAACCGTTACCAGATATGCACCCAACTGCATATCCGGTATACGACTCTAGAGATTGAACTGCCAAACAGAGAAGCTGCACTAACCTGGATTGTCAACCACCAGTTGGGACGACGTAACATCACCCCAGAAACCGCCAGCTACCTGAGAGGAAAGCGATACTCCTTACTCAAAGGCAATCGGGAGGACAATCTAAAGCAGAACTCACCGAAGGGACAAAATGTCACTTCGGTAGATATAGCCGAAGAATTGGCCCAACAGTATAAAGTTAGCAGTCGTACCATCAAACGAGATGCCCAGTTTAGTGAAGCGATCGATACGCTAGCATTAGCAATGGGAGAAGAAATAAAGCAAGATATCCTGGGACGCAACGCGAATATCCCTAAAAAAGAAGCACTCTCGCTGTTTCAAATCGTGAAAACTGAAGGCGAACAGGTAGCACGTCATCGATTAGAGCAATTACGCCATCCCATTGATATCGTCGAACGAATTAGGAACAAAAAGCTCCTTCCCAACCCCCGGCGCGTCGGTGAAGTCTGTCAAATCGTAGCTAAAGGCGATACAGAATTAAAAAAAGTTTCGGGATGTTGGTGCATAATCGTTGGGGTAAACACCTACAGTTGTGCAATACGGACGTGGAAAATGGACTTTGATGCAGTCAAACCTGAGAATTTAGAACCCATTGATGGCGCTTCTGAAGAAAAAGCAGCTTTCATAAGTTCGCGCATTAGGCAATTAGCTGACAAAATGTATGAAGATTTCGACCCCACCCACGCAGCTGCATTAGAAGCATTTGGTAGATTACCAAATCCCGCTACTCTAACTCCTAAACAGGAACGTTTATTAGCTTTTCTGGAAACAGAATATTCAGGAATTTAATGCTGTACATCGATATTTTCCTATCTTGCCATCATGCCATTCTCAACGGTATACTCATCACCCGTCAAACCAAAAGAGATAAAGAATATCACTTTCAAGATTGGTTCAATGCTAGATTAACCAATTTGCAAACTACCATTCCCTTTAACTTCGAGCAACCAGGTAGAAACACTTATCCCGACTTCAGAATTATTCAGAATCCAGAAGGTTATGAAATCAAAGGATTAGAATATCCAGGTAGATATAAAGATTACGACAGCAACAGCCAAGTTCAACTGTTAATTTAAAATCCAGCCGAGAACAAGAAGACGTGATGCAAGAAGCTGAAGAAGATGATGTACAATTATAACTAATTTAAATAATTATGGAAGCTTTAGATACTCAAATACCTTTTCTATATGAAGAAACTGCATTTTCTAAATCACCACAATATCTTAGAGATATAAAAGCTATAGAAGATGAAAATTTTCCTTTTGAACAATTAAGCATAATCGCCGAACAAGAAAGCTGGCGCAAAGAAATAAACAGACCAATTTATTATATTCATAAATGGTGGGCAAGGAGACTTGGCTCAGTATTCCGTGCTATTATTATTTCTACGTTTTCTCCTCAAGGTTCCGACATCCTCAAATTATTTTATCAACCCTTGGACTTGAAAGGAGTAAAAGTATTCGATCCATTTATGGGTAGCGGTACGACTATAGGGGAAGCAATCAAACTCGGTGCAACAGCAATTGGGCGTGATATTAACCCTGTCGCTTATTTTTTAGTGAAAAATGCGCTTAATAAAAAAGATAAGCACCGGATTATAGAATCCTTTGAGGATATTAAGAAAAGTGTCAGCGATCGCATTCAACAATATTACACAACTATCCTAGAAAATGGCGAAACTGCTACTGTTCTCTACTACTTCTGGGTAAAATATTTACCTTGTCCAGCTTGTACTCATCCGGTTGATTTGTTCTCATCATACATCTTTTCAAAGCACGCTTATCCGAATAAGTTTCCGCAAGCTCAAGCTATTTGTCCAAACTGCGAAAATATTAGCACGATTCATTATAATGATAATAAAATAATCTGTCATAAATGCCAGTCAACTTTTAACCCGCAAATAGCTAATGTCAAAGGTCAAAAAGCTACTTGCAAGCATTGTAGTCATACATTTTCTATCGTTAAGGCAGTACAGAATTACGAAAAACCACCAGCACATCGGATGTATGCTAAATTGGTACTCCTAAAAGATGGTTTAAAGCAATATTTGCCAATTAATGAATATGACATAACTCTGTATGAGTCAGCCAAAAAAGAATTAAGTAGTCGCTCAAATGCTTATCCAATAGTAGCAATAAAACCTGGTTACAATACCGACCAAGTTCTTAATTATTGTTATCGTTACTGGCATGAAATGTTTAACGAACGCCAGTTATTATGTTTGAATATATTAGCCGAAAAAATTAAAAAAATTAACGATATAACAATTAGAGATTTATTTACCTGTCTTTTTTCCGGTGTTCTTGAATTTAATAATATGTTTGCTTCCTTCAAAGGCGAAGGAACAGGCGCAGTACGTCATCTATTCTCTCATCATATCCTCAAACCAGAACGCACGCCATTAGAGGCTAATCTTTGGGGAACGCCCAAAAGTTCTGGGGCATTTTCGACATTGTTTGAAAGCCGAATATTAAAAGCGATAGATTATTGCGAAAAGCCTTTCGAGATTAAAGTAGTTCAGAATAAAGTCAAGGTAGTCACGGAAAAATTATATGGTTTATCTCCTGCTATGGGATTGGAAATAGTAGACAGTTTTGATAAAATTAGCCATAACAGAACTGTATATCTCGACTGTGGAGATTCGGCGGAAATCGATATTCATACAGAAAGCATTGATGCTATTATAACAGACCCGCCATTTTTTGATAACGTTCATTATTCCCAATTAGCAGATTTCTTTTATGTTTGGCAGCGTTATCTAAAGTCAGACAAGATAATATCTAATGAGACAACGCGCCATCCAAATGAAGTACAATCAAGCGAAATTAGTGTTTTTGCGGAACGCTTGCAACGAGTATTTTGTGAATGCTACCGAGTTTTGAAACCAGATGGTTTGATGGTATTTACTTATCACCATTCAAAAGCTGAAGGATGGCAGGCGATTTTACGCGCTATAGTTAATTCTGGTTTGGTAATTATTGCAGCTCATCCAATTAAGTCGGAGATGTCTGTCGCTACTCCTAAAAGCCAAGCTAATTCACCGATCGATCTTGATATTATTATTGTTTGTAGGAAGAGGGATAGAGTAGAGTTAAAAGCTAGTTTAGCAGATACTTTAAAGTTAGGTGTATGCCATACGGATAATCAAGTTCGGCGATTTAATGTCTATCAAAGACATTTGAGTAGAAACGATGTAATGGTTGTTTTTATGGCGCAAATTATTAAACAGCTTTCTTGGCATCCTGAATTAGAGGTAACATTAGATTGGCTTGAAGCTAAAGGTAATCAAATTCAGCAATATATTGAAGAGATATATGTTGGACAAAAACCGAATAAAGGCAGCGAGCAGTGAGGTATTAAAATATAAAATTGTCCTTCAAGCAGAAAAGCTTGGCTTTGGCATCTGAATTTTTTTAATTGTATAAATCGGAGCATCACAAATCAAGCGATTTAAAGCGTCCGAAATCTAGATAAGCTCAAGCGAATTGACATAAAGTATAAAGTAATTAATCGAGCTTAATTTGTTCGCTATCTATAGCAATAATTACTTTACTTCCATATTTCAACTCACCGATAAAGGACGTAATAATCTCCAGAGTATCGGGAGTCTGAAAATGCTCTGGTTTGGTTTCAGGATGAGGATAATAAATTAAACCCGACTGTGATTCTCCTTGCTTCAGCCAAATTTGGCAATCACAAAAGGAGAAGTCTTCTGCTGGCTCTGCTGACCATTTGACATTTCTGAATGTATATTTAGCTCGTTTAATTTCGTATGTACGTGGAGCAATAGAAACGTTGATTGTCCCAGGAAAATAGTTACTTAAATCCAGACCGAGCTCCTGAAAAAAAGGTTTTTGCATTTCAATCGTGCCGTTGGGGAATCGTGGATCTTTCCCTTGGCCCGATGCAACACCATATCCTTCTTTGACCAACCCTTCGATCTGAACTCAATTTGCCATATTTTGAGCAATTATTTAAGTAACTCTTTGCCATAAAACCATGCTCTAAACTCAGAGCATGGTTTACCTCAATTATATTTGAGTAGATCTAAGTGGTTTCTCATACAACTTAATCCTAGACTAGGATTTTTAAGTATACACCAGTATAATTACGGAATTTAAAAGCTATTGGTATCAAATATTAGGTTGAACTCACTTACGTAATATAGCGCTCACCAACAAAAGAATTTGTTAATCTGATGAGTTGATGAGCGCATTAAATTTGACAAACGCAGTAAAACCGTTAGAACGGAATTTCGCTATACTCTGCGGTAGCTTTACCGTTACTAGCCACAGGAATAGGTACTGAAATATTTGCTCCTACACCAGCAGCAGCCCCCACAGGCGCAGCAGGAACTACTGGAATAACCTGAGTATACCCAGAAGTAGGCTGTCCCCCAACCACAACGGTTCGTTCCACAGTCAACAGCATTTGATGATTGGGATTATTATCATTGGGCTTGAAAATATTGAGTCGCCCAGACACCACATGGACAGCGCCAACACCCCCATTATTGAGAGCAACAGCAGCTTCCCCATAAGCTTGAAACCGTAGTGGACGTACCTTGTATCCAGAGCGATCGTAATATTTAAACGAACATTGTCCAGAAACATTCAAAGTTCCATCTTGAGTGTGAGAAGCTTGCAGAGAATCAATCCGAACTCTTAATTGTGCGTTATTCATCGTATTGTACCAGTATTGGTTCAAAAAATCAAGCGCTTCTGCGCCCTAAAAAATATCCCGACACCATAAAAGTGCCGGAATATTATAGAAATGCCATTCACCTAGAAATCGCTTTGTTCTGAATTGGTTTGGGGAGATGAATTAGTCGAATTAGCAAGCGAGTTAGAATTAGGATTAGAGCCAAGTAATTCCAGATTATTAGCCCGAATAACAGGCTTCACTCGCTGCTGACCAGTAACTTGGTCAGTCCACTCATCAAACTTCAATTCACCCTGAATACCAATTAAGCTGCCCTTATCAGTGTAATTCGCAGCCACTTCCGCGATATTACCCCAAATTTCCACCGCAAACCAATCAGGTTCCGAATCTTTCTTGCTAGTGCGACGGTTAACAGCTAAAGAAAGCTTTGTCAGGACAGCACCACTCTCAAAATACTGAGTTTCTGGCTTCTGACCAACCCGACCAACAAGGTTGATAATATTGAGATTATCAGACATATCATTCTCCCCAGTAATGCTCTTTTTAACAGTGCGACAGCACTTTATTTAATTGTGAAATTCTGAGGATAACCATAATTTTGACACATCAATATCAGCGCGACAGCGCCATCTAACAGTGAGTAGAGATATTACCACCAATCCCTGTTAGATTGATGGTAATATTCATTAAGCAGCTGCCTTAGTTCTGTACTCTTGGATACGCTCAAAAGTCTCGTTAGCTCGCCGACCAATTTCATTAAGAGTCAGCAGTTGACAAGCCAATTCCAAAAGCTCTTGATTATCAGCTTCAGCCAAAGTTTGATAAAGTTGAGTACGAACCAATTTAGCATCGTGAGCCTCAGTAGTCTCATCCGCTACGGCTTGCCAATAGCGCCGATTTTCTGCTAGTTCGACTACTTGAGACAAAAGCTTTTTCCGGTTAATGCGAATACCAAGAAAGCCAAGTGAAATAGACATCAGAAGTCTCCAATTTTGTCAGAATTTAAGATGCGTCAGCAAAAAAATACTTCTGACAACGAAGAAGTTGCCAGAAGTATGGAATTTCAAAGCTTTTTGACCAATAATTACAGATTATCGAGCGAAACTTTGTTAACTAAAGCAGCAACCAATTCGTGATGTTCTAACCTAGTTCGACCTTCAATCCCATATTTGTTGGCTAACTTTTTAAGCTTGGTTTTACTCAGTTTCAAAAGTTGCTGTTCTGTAGCTAGATTTGGGATAACCATCGAAGTTTTCTCAATCGATTCCACAAGCTCTAATGCGCTTTCTCCAGACTCAAAGAATTCTGGAACATCTTCCACAGATTCAACTATTTCTGGCACAGTAGTTTCTATTAAGTTATCCATTGAATTTGGTTCAGATGACTCCACAATCTCAACAGATTCTCTTATAGTAATTTTTCCAAGTTCATCCATCAAGATTTCTCCAGTTACCTCCATAGACTCAGTGGTATTATCCACCTCTGTTAGTTGAGTTTCTGCAAGCACTTGCTCTGCTTCATGCTGGCTCACTTCCTGGCGTTCTGGAAATTCCATATTTGAAGCAAACTCAGAAGTTTCCCGTGCAATGTTGCTGACTTGTGTTAGTGTAGAACCACTTAAATCAGCCTCACAAGTTTCCTGAAAATTAGCACCAGATTCTAAAATGGATAAAGCCTGTGAAGGCAATTGAGAGAAAACGATCGTAGCGTCTTGTTTGTGGATAGAAGAACGAAACTTAGCACCAGCTTGTCTTAGTTGAGAAGCCAACGTATTAAAGTTTTCGATCGGAACTTTGTGAGTAGGTAAAAGAGTTGGATGTCCCATAGATATCCTTTCTTTCTTGTTTTTCGCTATTGAGAGCGCGTCAGCGAACACTTGATATTTCAAAAACCAAATATCAATCAGTCCGAATCTCTGCTAATTTCAACAGACACACTTCAAAAACCAATTGAGATTGTGCAAGGCGGAGTGACTTTTTGGCCTTCTCCAAAACCTCTATAATTCTCCAATCTTTATGAGCTTTCCAAAGTTGAAATTGCCAATAATCTAGCAACCATAACTGAGCAAAAAAGTCAAGGTTTTGGCTAATAGTTTTGGCAACTTGGAGAAGTTGGGAAGTAGCTTGATTAAACTCCAGAATTGATGACACTCCAGGGACTATTTGTTCAATGCGCGTTAAATAATTCCAAGCCGCTTGAGCATTCCCCGGACACCCCTGTGCCATCTCAATAATCTCAGGATGTGCTAAAATCTGAAAATGCCCAGTCTTCTCCAATACCTGACACATTTCCTGTTGGCCCAAATTTCTAAAAGGAATCACACAACAACGGGAACGGATGGTAGGTAAAATAGACTCAGAATTAGGAGCAATCAGAATCAGAGTAGCATTTCCCGGTTCCTCTAGAGTCTTCAACAGAGCATTCGCAGCCGCCTATGCGATCGAATTTACCCCCTCTATCACCACAACTTGTCGGGATGTTGATAGAGGAGGATAAGCCAAGAAATTAGCAATCTCTCGAACTTGCTCAATGCGAACAACTGGCGGCTGTTTGAACGTAAGTTCAAGGGAAGCAGCAGTAGAAGCATCGATTAATTTCCCAGAGTGTAAAAATGTCGGTTCTACCCATAGAACGTCTGGGTGATTATATTGTTGAATCTGTTCCATACAACCGCACACTTTTGACACCCCAAGGGCTTGACAAAACAGCGCTTCTATGAAACACTTAGCAGTAAGGCGTTTACCCACACCATCAGAGCCGACAAAGAGAAAAGCATTAGGTACTCTGTTAGTAGCGATCGCCTTTTGCAGCAGCTTAATAGCCGTTGATTGACCAACAATCTCATCAAAGAATGGTTCAAAAGTAGCTGATGGAGCAATCCCAGTAGTGTCTGTAGGGTCGCCAGGGTCAGGAAAGAATTGTAAAATGCTCATACAGTGCAAAGAGAAATGATTTGGCTAGTGAAGAGTGACTCAGTAGCACCAAGTTTTGCTAGGATTTCCAACTCTAACAATTGGTACAGAACTTGCTTTAATCTGCTAATGGAAATTGAACCAACCTCTTGTTTCAAGTAGTAGACACGGTTGGGATTTCCAACACCTGCTGCTGTGGCGATCGTATAATTATCTGAAACCCCCTCAGCTACCATAGCCTTCACAATTAACCAAGTACGAAATGAGGTAGTGAGAGTAGCAACAATCTTGACAATTGACTCATTTTGTGATAAAAGCGTAGTAAACACTTGAGCCGCTGTAGAGACATCTTTCACACAAATAGCTTTGGCGAGTTGGAGAGTATTAGTGGTAGCAATGCTAACCAAGCTTTTCACATGGTAAACCTCAATTTTAGAGTCTACCGCCACCAAGCTATTTCAATGTACAGCCTATCCGAATATGGAATTGTACTGGTCTGGAAGTTAATCCCAGTCATTTGAACAACTTCTAGCGATATTTGATTGAGCTTTCCCACATCTATGCTGGCAATAACTAGCTGTAATGAATTGTCAGAAATTGGTAGTATTTCTCCCACTCTTCCCCAAGGAAATTCCATTGGGAGGTCGCCAATAGTCGGTAGGAGTAATGGCACCTCATTAACCTTAAAGTTTTTGGCTAACCACTTTCCATCCAAAGCAGAATCTTTCGATATTCCCAGAGGTTGTGGTTCGACAGGACGAATTAAGAAACCAGGTTCTTTGGCTAATTTATCAACTTCCCAATTAGCCAAATGTAGAATTGAATTATTGTTCATTCTCAGTTAAAAAAGCGTATATTGTAGTGGTCGATTTTCTGTGTCAGGCGGCGATTTTTGAGAGGCGGTGGCTGAGGGAAGAGGTTTCTTACCCCATCCTCGTTGTTTAGCAGCTTCTACCACCTTTCTTCTGATATCTCTCGCTAACTGTTCAAAATCCGACTTAATCGACTCAAATTTAACTGGTCTATCTTCACCAAGCAGTTGCCATAAAGAAGTTTCTTGAAGCCGTTGGTGTTTGGAGAAAACTTCATTACCCGCCCATAAATAAACGTCCACCCAATCAGAATGTAAAGGCGCTTCCATCGTGGCGGGATACATACAAGCTAGGACTTCTGCTGGCGTTGCTAGCACACCAATTTCACCTGTTTCATGTTCTTGGAAAATTTGCTCCAATCTGTCTAGATGAACGGCTTCTATCAGCCATTTAGGTAACGTTTCCATCCAAAGAGATTGATGCACAATTACTGGCCCAGCTAACCAGCGAACGTGATGGATAGAAAATTGAGCTATTTCTAACATGGTAGCAATCACTTCTTTGTTAGCTCCATTTTCCAGTAGCAGATTCGTCATCTTTTTAAAAGAATCTGAAACTGGTTGGATTTGGGGAGACAATTCAAATAGGGAGGGATGTGAATTTGACATTATTTATGCCTGATGTTGCTAATATTTGGCGCGTCAGCGCTAACATACAATAAAATTTAGAAAAGCAAATAGTTCTCTAACTTCAATGCTGGCAAGAATTTGATAAAAAAAGACCCGGAATAACCGGGTCTAAGCTTGACAATTAAGCCACTAACTGAATTTGTCGAAGTAGTGAGGAACTTGGACTCTTTTTATGAGGTGTAGTTAGCCCATACTTGATTAGTAAATTGTGGTGAATCTGCAAGAGCCATTGAGTTTTTGGTAGGGCAGTTCCTGTGCCAACAAAACCTTTGAAATAGATGAAATCTCCGCTTCTACCAGGTTTGGGGGCGATGCGTGCTGACCAAAGGTTTCTTCCTATGCAAAGTTCCACATAGCGAATGTCTGCATCTAGCTTATAAGCTAAGGCAATGCTATGAGCAGAAGTGGGTAGTTCGGTACAATTCAATCGGAAGGCATGAACGCCAGCAAATGTATCGTAGATAGCCCAAAGTTCTTCAGGATTTTCGTGGCAAAGTTGTTTGAGATTTTGGTAAACTTCACCTCGATGTGGCGTATCCCAGTCAAGCATGATAAAATTGTTAAATCTCATGGATTTAATGCCAGCTACAGTAGCAACGCCAAATCTATATTTCTTCAAAGAGTCAATCTGCCTCTCGTCAAGAGAGAATCTTTTAGAGTACATTAGCAGCCAGAGAATTCATCATTCCCAATGGCAGCGTCAGCGCACTTTTATTGTTTTTGTGATGGAGAACCTATGAAACCAGAAGTTATAGATGTCACAGGCTTAAGCCTACAACAAATTTCTATGCTGCAAGAAATCGTAGAAGCATTTCGGGCTGTTCAAAGGCAACAAAATGTTAATCAAACAGTTAGTAATTTTGGTGATGAAGAGGAACAATTAAAGCAACTGCATAAAGAATTTGATTGGTGGGTAGCAGATGTAGGAGTAAAAAAATCTTAAAGCGGAATATTTATCGCAGTCAAGTATGATAAAATTATTAAATATATGGATTTAATGCTTGCTACAGTAGTGATGACAAATCTATATTGCTTCAAAGAATTTTACTACCCTACTTCTTACACAGCTTTAAACTATGCTACTGATTATCCGCGACTCTGCTACCCCAGAACAAATCAATCAGATGGCAGAGACTTATTTTGGACTGAGGGTTAAACTAGCAGTAGATGTAGTACGAGAGATTATTGCTGGGGGAGGAGAACTTCATGCAGACTGCGAACAAGCTTTATTAGAAGATGGCAGCCAACAGGTGAATATTTGGGGTGCTGACTGGTATCCAGAAACTAAAGAGGTTGGGTTTGAATCCTTAATTAATATCCGTCCTCGGCAGCAAAATCGGTCAATGGAAATTCAAAATGCCGATTTGAAACAGAGAATAGAAACGATTGTACGTCATTTATTGGAGGTCAGTTAATGGAACGCCAAAAATTATACGAGAGATTCATAAACTTAGACTGGCAACAACAATTAGGCAATTTAGCCTCAACCCTTGCGACAATTTCCAGTCGAGCAATTGTTGAAAAACATGATTTATTAACTAATCATCTCTTGCGGGAAGCGGCATTAATGATTGAGTGGTGCGCTACCAATGTTCCCAAAGAGTTTTTATTAGAATTAGCGGGAATCCAAAGAGAATTATTGGCTTGGCAAAAAGTTTTTCCGATTGAACAAGCAAGAAATATTTTATCATTATACACCCGTAATCAATCAGATCGTTTGTTACAAATGGCAGGATTAATAGAGTCAATAGAGTCGCTCGACTCTATTGAAGAATTAGCAAATATAGCAACCATTTAACGAAGGGTTCAGAATAAGGGGTCTAACTTCTTACTAAAGTCACTGCTTGAATTAGCCAAAGTAGTGAGAAACTAGGGTTCTTTTTAGGAGTCATTTGTCATTTTCAGAAGACGTAACTTAATTGTAAGGTTTTAAGCAACACCATAGTTCGTGTAAGGACGCTTGTAGGGAGGATGTAACCCCAAAACAATATCTTCTTTGGGAATACCCATAGACAATAGTTCTTCACCAACATCGATATCAGTGGTATTTTGCTGAAGCCAAATTTTGCCGTCTTTGATATCGAAATGTAAGACAGTGTAATAGATTCGCTTTAAGCCTTTCCAGCCGACACGCATGAGTTGGTAGCGATCCCGCACTGGGTCAAAAAATAGTTGGCTTTCTATATCTTCGTCACGGGATTTATATTGGCTATGCTTTGAGAGGATAGTTTGGATGCAGGAACGATAAAACTCTAGTTTATCCATTGCAAGATCTCCTCATTTATTGGTTCGTAAACAATTAGTTTGAGTTGATATCTTTGTTTGACCGTTTGAGCAAATTGGCTTTGAAAAAAAGTATCATAAGTTTCTAGTGGTATGGCCAAATAAAGTTGACGATCGGGTTCTTTTGCTTCCAGCATAACGCGGTAGTTAAGAAATTGCCCTAAAGCTGTATGAAAATCGCTAATTGCTGAAGTCCCAATAAAGCTTTTAATCTCAACAGCAATTTTTTCTTCACCCCGTTTTGCTGCAAGCAACCGTTCAGCCGCTAGATCGATTTTGACCTTGACTTCTTCCCATTCTAATTCTAAAGGATCGTCGGTGATAATCCATTGCTCTTTCTCCAGACCCCGTTTTACAGCTTCATGGAATAGGTCTTTTGCAGACATAAGAGTGCTCAAGCCGATCTTGTAAACTGTGGTCCGAAACCTAACCAACCAACTAACTATTGTCTCATATCACAGTGGATTGGGGGAAGATAACGTTTTGACGCACTCTCCCCCTGCCCCCTCTCTGTGCAAGAGAACCTCCTGCGGTCTTTATGATAAGTCTTTAGCCGGACACGATATGAGAGGTCGGGTTGATCGCTTTTACCACTCCCCAATCATTTCTGCGCCCAAGAATCACAAATCAAACTTTCAGGCGTTTCCCCCTCATCCACCGGGATAGAGTGAATAAATTGCCGCATCGCCCAACGCATCGAACTTTGGATAATAGCAGCCACCTCAACAGCATAATCAGAATGTGCGATCGCATCCACCTCATCATGGGCCATATTCCCAATATGCGCCCCATACTCAGGATGACAATCTAAGCGATCGATAATCACACCCAGAGCCATCTTAATAATATCAGCCTCCGCCATCGTCCAGAAAGCCGCCGTCGCATCCGGCCCTCTTACCGAAACAGACCGACCTTTCCCAAACTCTTGCGGATACAAAGGAAGAAACACCCCACGTCCAGTCAAACAACGCACATAACCCAATCCAAACTTAGTCCGCCCCTTAATCCCCTCAATCCCCAACACCAACGGCAAAGTGCAACTAGCCTCTTTAATAATCTTGTGACAAAAAGCAGCCACACCAGCATAAGTCTTCTTCCAACCAGACTGACTCGACTGCGCCTCCTTATCAGTTAAACTAATTCCACTCCCCGTCCTAATCGTTTTCTGAAGCGTCTTAAAACCCTGCAAATTCATCGACCCATAATGCACGTTCTTACTAACAGCCCGCAACATCGCCGCCATCTGATGATTAGGATGAGATTTATCCTTAACCCACAGACGAATATTATCCTCAGTCCAATCATAACCGAGACCTTGAATAAATGCGATCGCCGAAGCAATCGAACAAAAGATTTCTTGAGTATCCGAATTCAACCGCTTAGTTAACTGTGCATCACCAGAAGCCTCACAAGCAATCCGAGTATGTGCTTTCGAGAGGTCAGAAACAATCAAGCTAGTACCCGGATGCGCCACGAAAACCGTTCTAATCGCAGGCAAATTATAAGCTTGTAACTCCCCAGGAAAATTACTAGGATTAGGAGGATTTTGCAAATTAGGATGTTGACTGCTACTGCGACCAAAAGCCGCCCGATTAATTTGCGTATAACGAGAACGCACATATCCATCTCGCAACGATTCCTTGAGATTAGCCAAATAATCCAGATAAGTCTTAGTAGTCTTAATCACCGAAATCAACCTAAGTTCTGGAATATCCCAATACCTACTCAAAGAATCAGCATTTACTTGAGTTAACTTCAACTTAAAATGACCATTAATCAACTTAGGTAACTCCTTAGTTGAATACAGATAAGGAACCGCTTCAGGAAAAGTAGAACCCAACCTATTCACCAAATCCTGATAAGCCGTTTCATACTGCAAGGTAACACTATTCAAAACCGCCTCATTCACAGGCATCCCATAATAACTGGAGTTTAGACTATCGCACCCCAGGTGCGATAGTCTAAACTCCAGTTAGTTATTTCAACGTAGTAATCGGTGCTTTGTGCTAAATCTGCGGTTGGGTTAATCGTGAGTTGACTACCACTAACGGTGACATTAGTGCTTGTAACGGCAATGGTTTCGACAACTGAGTTGTCAGAAACTTTCTTGATGACCTGGAGGGGAGACAACAATCGGTCAACCCCGCACGCAGTAAGGGGTTGACCGATTGTTGCCAAAAAAAAATAGGTCTGCTATTCTCAAGTAGACCTAACTAATGAAAAAAATGAATTTAATACCTTCATTTTACACCCAACACTTAAAAAGGCAACTAAAAAGAGCAGAGTTTTTAATTTTGGATATATTAGTTGTGATGCTACAACAGCATCGAAGAGTAAAGTTAGAAGAATTGGCTGGCCAATTTCCTCAAAAGATACTATTTGAAAGTCGCCGCAAAAAATTACAGAGATTCCTGTCATTACCACACCTAACAATCGCCCAAATTTGGTGGCCACTATTCACTTATTGGTTAACGAAGAATTTTGAGCCAACTGAAGTATTATATATGGCGATTGACCGCACCCAATGGGGATTGGTAAATTTAATAGTTGTGAGTCTAATTTACGACAAAAGAGCTATCCCTATCTACTTTGAAGTTCTGCCTAACTTAGGTAACACAAACGCAGACAAGCAGATAGAGGTACTGGCGCAAGTTATGCCTTTATTAAGTAATTATACAACAGTGGTTTTGGGAGATAGAGAATTCTGTTCAGTCGATCTAGCCCAATGGCTTAGAAGGCAATCTCAGACGTACTTTTGCCTACGGTTAAAACGGAATGAATATATTGAAATAGCTCCAGATATCTGGCATCAATTGCAGGAATTAGGCGTAACTCCCGGCTTTTCAATTTATCTATAAGGAGTGAAGTTAACTAAAAGTAAAGGGTTTGAGCAAGCAAATATTGCAGCTAAATGTCAGCGTAACTATCGCGGTAAATCAGCCGAGGAAGCATGGTTTATTTTAACAAATTTCCGGGATTTAAAGAAAGCTTTGTCGGCTTATCAAAAACGGTTTGGAATTGAAGAAATGTTTAGAGACTATAAAAGTGGTGGCTATAATCTAGAGTCAACTGGTCTGAATAATGAGCGCTTAATTGCTTTAATTATTTTGATGACTTTAGCTTACACCAGTTCCATCATGTCTGGCGAAAAAATCAAAAATAAGGGAGTAGTTAAATATGTGTGTCGCGTCAAAGAAAAACGAAGAACGCAACGCCGACATAGCAGCTTTTATATTGGTTTACACGGCTATGCTTGGGTGGAATCTCTAGATTTATTTTGCGAACAAACTGCCCAATTAATGTCTTTAAGTCCTCATAAATTACCTTATTATCAACGAGGTCGTCGCGCCGAAATGCTTATCCAGTCTACCTTTGAGCTATAGTTGTCGCCCCGTCAGGTAAAAAGATGGCAAAGGCTAGAGTACGAGTGTACTAATAGACACCTGTACTCTAGTGTGGTAGAAGCAGCAAAGTTGTTCCACCAACTAAGTAGTCGGACAAAAGTAATCGACACTGTATGAACTTTTGTTAAGGCACTTGCAGGAGTGCGATCGCTACCCACGGATAGTACAAATGTATTGTAAAAATTGACA
>NZ_JACJPW010000129.1 GCF_014696265.1 Aerosakkonema funiforme FACHB-1375
TGAATAAGAATTGCGCCACCTGCCATCGTCCCGGTCAGATTGCCCCCTTTTCTTTGTTAACTTACCAAGATGCGGCAACTCACGCGATGGAAATAGCCTGGGCGACGGCATCCCGCTATATGCCACCGTGGAAAGCAGCACCGGGCTATGGAGAATTCAAAAATCCGCGACAGTTGAATGAGCAAGAGATTGCGCTGATTCAGCAATGGTTTAGTGAGGGTACACCAGAAGGGAATCCCGCTGATTTGCCACCAACACCACAATTCCCTGATGGAGACTGGCAACTAGGATTGCCCGACCTCATCCTGAAAATGCCACAACCCTACAAAGTTAAAGCCATAGAGAGCGATCGATATCAATGTTTTGTACTCCCGCTAAATCTGCCAAATGACCTGTACGTTAGGGCAATAGATGTCAAGCCCGGCAACTCCAAGGCTGTTCACCATGCTGTATTGTTTCAAACTGCAAGTAATGAGGCAGCTAAATTAGATGCAATAGACCCGGATGTAGGGTATCAGTGCTTTGACGCACCTAAAAGTCACGAGGGGGGACACGGGCTTTACACTTGGACACCGGGAATGTCTCCCGAATACTTACCTAATGGAGTTGCTCGAGTAATCCCCAAAGGCTCAGATCTGATTCTGGAAAACCATTACCCCGCAGCTGTAAACGAGATGACAGATCGATCGAGTGTGGCGATATACCTAGCCAAAAAGAAACCCCAGAAGCTGGCGGTTGAACTTCCATTCGCACAATACAACGTGGATATTCCTCCTGGGGAAAAGCGCCATAAAATCACTCTTACCACGACAATTCCTGTCGATTTGCAAATAATCGATGTTATGCCCCATATGCACTTTCTCGGTCGGGAGATGAAAGTGAAAGCAACTCTTCCAGACGGTACGGTCAAACCAATGATCTGGATTAAAGACTGGGACTTCAACTGGCAAATGGAATACCAGTACAAAGAGCCACTTAATTTGCCCAAAGGCACAAATCTGCAAATGATAGCCTACTATGACAACTCCAGCGATAATCCTCATAACCCGAACTATCCGCCCCAAAGGGTGACTTGGGGAATGAACACAACAGATGAAATGTTCGATCTCATGGTTACCATAGCGGTAGAGGATGACCCGGAGAAACTAAGGCAAATAGATAAATTTTACAGCACACTTATTTCAGGATATGAAGGTGCTGTACAGTCGGAAAAAAACTCTCATCCTAAATTGCCATCGGCAATGTAACTTTGAGTATGGAGTTTACTTAAATTTTGACAAAATTAGGAAACTCCTTTGAAGTTAGATGATTCTTGAAAAAAAGAGTTTTTACTTGATTAGAACAACAGGATATACCCAATAAAAAAATCAAAAGTTGCCGACACATGAAATATCTTCAAAGCCAAATAACCGAACTGATTTGTCCCAGATGCAAAAATGAATCACTGGATTTTAATAATGATGTCATCTGCTGTCAAAACTGCCAACAACAATACGAAATTAACAACAAGATTCCTCTGTTGTTTTGGCCTGAAGATATTGACGCCCCATCAGGAAACATTACTAACCTCGTGAAGGCATTTTATGAAGAAAATCCCTTTCCTAACTATAATGATTTAGATAGTGTGGGCAGTTTAATGCAAAAAGCCAAAGAAGGTATATTTGCTAAGGTATTAGATGAACAATTGCCTTTTGGAATTAAGGTATTAGAATGTGGATGCGGTACCGGGCAGTTAAGTATTTTCCTGTCCATAGCTAATCGCACTGTGTTTGGCGTTGATATGTGCCTTAATTCATTAAAACTAGGTCAGGCTTTCAAAGAGAAATACGAATTACAAAGAGTTAATTTTCTCCAAATGAATATTTTTCAGCCTATCTTTAAGCCTGAAAGTTTTCATGTAGTCATTTCTAATGGTGTGTTGCACCACACACATAATCCCAAATTGGCATTCTCATCCATTGCTAAGCTGGTAAAACCAGGAGGATACATTATTATAGGGCTTTACCACAAGTATGGAAGAATCTGGACAGATGTGCGACGCTTAATTTTCAACTTAACAGGCGATAAATTCAAGTTCCTAGATCCAAGAATAGTAGATGTAAATCTCAACGAACGTAAGCGACATACATGGTTCATGGATCAGTATAAAAATCCTAATGAGTATAAGCATACGATCGGTGAAGTGATGGTTTGGTTTGCAGAAAATGGTTTTTCATTTGTTAATAGTATTCCTAAATCTGGGCTAGGTAAAAAATTTAGTCCTGATGAAAAGCTATTTGTTGCCCAGTCGCCTGGAAATGCTTTGGAACGTTTTTTAGTAGAATCATCAATGATTTTTACAAATAGCAAGGAAGGAGGATTTTTTATTATGATTGGCAAAAAGGAGGGTTAAAAACTTAAATTTCTGGGGTGGGGATTTAGAAGCTCTTAGCTCAAAGCTCACAATCCTTCTTATGTATAATCAAACCGATTATTTCTCAGAACAAGAGTGATGAAACCAGAAAAATTCTTGAAAGAGCGTGTGGCTATTGTAACGGGAGGAACTTCCGGTATAGGCAGAGCTATAGCTATAGCTATAGCTGAAGCGGGAGCTGATGTAGCTGTAGGTTCCCGTTCTGCTGCCACAAGTTCGTGCAAAGCTGAAATTGAGGCAAAGGGAGTTAAAGCTCTGGCAGTGAATTTGGATGTCTCTTCCACCGACTCCGTACAAGCTTTTTACGACTCGGTGGTAAAAACTTTTGGCAAAGTAGATATTCTCGTTAATTCTGCCGGAACTATTGTGTCGCAGACAATGTGCAACCATTCTGACGAACTTTGGCAAGAAACTATGGAAGTTAACCTCAACGGTGTCTATCGTACTATCAAAGTTTGCTTACCTGGGATGATTGAGCGCCGATGGGGTCGAATTATTAATATTGCTTCTATATCTAGTGTAGCCGATTCTAGTTATGTTGCTTATTGTGCTTCTAAAGCCGCAGTGGTGGGGCTAAGCCGCTGCGTAGCGAGGGAGGGAGCGGCTCATGGGGTATCTTGCAATACTATTAGTCCTGGCTTTGTAGAAACTCCGGGTAGCAAGACTTTTTTAGCAGAAGTGGCAAAAAACCAAGGTCGAAGTTTGGCTGAATATATTGAGGAGTTCAAACAGAACAATCCCCAAAAGAGAGTTATACAACCTGAAGAAATTGCGGCACTGGCTCTGTTTTTGTGCCGTGACGAAGCGTTTGGGATTACGATGCAGGACATTACTTTATCGGCTGGCGGATTTTAGTCAGGATTTTGAGCTATATATAACATGAAGAAAGAGATGATTGAGCCGGATTTGATTTCGACTGAAAATGAGTTCCCTCCGATCGAAAAGATGGGTTTGTTTATAGCTGCGTCGCGGGCACTCTGTGTTGGGGTACAACTTGCAGTTTTCACTCATATTGCCGATGGCAAGAGAACTGTCACAGAGATCGCACGCGCCGCAGAAGCTTCCGATCGCGGTGTCCGTATGTTACTGGATGCACTCGTCGGTCTCCAGTATCTTACAAAGTCGGGTGAAGAGTACGGTCTTACACCAATTTCCTCAGAATTCCTGGTTCGAGACAAAGTTAACTATATGGGTCTTTTGCTCGAGGAAGAGTGGATGTGGGAGAGTTGGAGTCATCTGCTGGAAGTCGTTCGCACTGGAAAGCCTGTCAGACAAGCTGATGGTGTACAGACAGGGATAGCTCAGAAGTTTTTCCGCGCTTATATTCCTTTGCTACACTTTGTTAACCGTGAGCCTGCGCGTCGCGCCGCGCAGGTTTTGTTGAACCAAGGTGTTTTACAGCCGGGGCTGCGTGTGATTGATGTGGCTTGTGGCTCTGCGGTTTGGTCGATCGCTGTTGCCCAAGCAACGGGTCGGGACACCAGTGTCACCGCAATGGACTTGCCACCTGTTCTTGAGATTGCACGCGAGTTTCTCAAACAGGATGGCGTCGAGAACCAGTATGATTTTCTGCCGGGTGACCAGAGAGAGATGCAATTCGGACAGAACGTCTACGACTTAGCGATTATCGCACGCTATATCCACGATTTGGGTGAGCGGGAGGCACAAGATCTTTTCCGCAGAATCTGGGTTGCTCTCAAGTTTGGAGGACGAATTGCTGTCACTGACTGGATGCCAAATCACGATCGCACTGGTCCGATGACACCTCTCATCTTTGCGCTCGGAACCTTGCTCCACAAAGAGGAAGGCAACGCGCATACCGCTGCGGATTACTCGCGTTGGCTGCACTCTGTCGGCTTTACTGGAATCGAAGTGTCTGACCTTGGTTCAGATTTAACTCTGGTAGTTGCTGTCAAACAATAAAGTCAAAAGTCAAACGATTTTGGATTTTAGATTTGCGATTTTGGATTGACTGCGCCCACTTTCTGACGCAGCTTGGAGATTTTAGATTTGTTCTGTCCACAAGGGGCGGGGCATGAATCTAAAATTGCTAGTCAAAATTAGGAATTTCTTTCCACTATCTCGTTTTC
Organism: Aerosakkonema funiforme FACHB-1375; assembly: GCF_014696265.1. Classification (GTDB taxonomy): domain Bacteria; phylum Cyanobacteriota; class Cyanobacteriia; order Cyanobacteriales; family Aerosakkonemataceae; genus Aerosakkonema; species Aerosakkonema funiforme_A. The sequence continues at coordinate 4,504 of NZ_JACJPW010000129.1, forward strand.
CCGCTCCCCCGCTACCCCACTCCCCCACTCTCCGGCGGGGAGTTTCAAAATATCATTGTATAGTTGTTTTGCAACTATTAAATTACCGTTTTTAGAAACATGAGCAAAGTCAGTATAGATGTACTCGTTACGTGAAAAAATATCTGTATAATCTAGTATCCAATCGTAACCGCGATCTTGAATAATATCTTTAATCAGCGGATATACGAATTTGTACTGTAATAGTAATTCTCGATCTAGTTCTGGGAACTTTAGATGGTCTAACTTTGGGTTACCAATAGAAGCAACTGGCTGCAATACCGCTATAAATTTTACGCCTTCTGCTTCGGCTATATCATGTGCTATTTCCCAATCTTTTATAAGTCTTTCTGCAACTTTTTGAGCGCGTTCTGGTAAGTTATCGCACACATAGTAGCCATCAGTGGATTTTGTTTTGCCTGACTCAATTTTAGGATCGGATAGAGGACGGAGAATTTCCCCGGCTAATTTTCTGGTGCCATCAAAAAAAATCCGATTGATTAAATTTAATACTAAAACATCAGTTCTTTTAGCAAGTATTGCTGCCGATCTTATGCTATTTGTCTTTAAATTGTCACCAATTTTAAAATGGGAATCGCAAGAGACATATATATCATTTACCCCATCATAAAATACCGCCGCATCAATTTTATCTCCGGTAACTAAAACATTAATAAATTGATCGAGTAATTGACGGCTCGTATAGCCAATCTCACCTCTGTTGTAAGAAGGTATGCCTGAAATTGAACTGAACAAAGCCGGAATAGTTTCATTGTCCCGCACACCATAACCCCACATAGTCGAGCCGCCAAAAAAGTAAAAAGACTTACTATTAGGCTTATAATCAACAGGTGTGGGATCTATACGATATCCATTAGCATCGACATGAAATGTTTTGTATTCAACGGGAATTCTACTCCAACCAACAGTCGGACTGTATTGAAGTGTACTTCCTTCACTCAATTCTTTAAAGTGAATTTTTGCGAAATCTTTATCATTAGCGTAATTAATTAAGTAAGAGCGATCGCCTCCTGTGTCCGCAGTTTTGATAAAATATATATCGACAATTTTATTGCTAAAGAAATTTACAAATGCCAAAATTAAAGCAACTGTCAACAGATTAATAAAAAGTAAACTAATTTTATCTTTCATACTCTTATCTTCCTCTCACCCGATCTGTTTGTGCCAACGCTCTGCTCTTGCACTGTCAGGTCAACAGCAGTATCTAGTTTTATCTCATTTATTTTAAACAATTATTTAGATATTGTAGTAATTTTTGTAAAAAACATTAAGTACAATAGACTTCTCCTCCAAAAGAATCTCCCAGGGCTGGCCGGATGCCTACCCCACAAGAATTTTTGGAGATGTCTATTGTTTTCGGTACTTTACATCCCTAACGAACCTGACATATAGTTACGGTCAAAGGCGAATTCGATCGAGAGCTTTATCTCAAAATTAATCTTATGAAACTGAAAGCATTGTCCAATAAGGCTTGTAACTTGTTGCATAAAATTCCGCTCTTCAGTGCGCTAAGTAGGGAATAATCTCAGCTACCAGCCCCAAGTCAACCTTTGAGGAGGATGATTTCGACTGCGTTGATTAGCGCTGAAAAACCCGATTTATCGATAAGTCCTCTAGCTTAAAAATTATTTACAAACATCTTATTAAAAAAATATACTTTTGGTCTAAATTAGAGCAAACTAGGTCAGGCTTTGAGGATGAAAGGACAAACAAAGACACTTACTTTAGCTACAGTGACTGCCTTGGTAGTGGGTTTAATCGCTTGTCAACCAACTCCTAACGCGACGACAGTATCGGGATCTACAGAGTCCCAAAAAGCGATGCCAGGAAAAGGTGTGCGGGTACGCCCTGGCTTCGATATACCACCGTTCAGATTGATTGCAGAAGTTGTGGATATTGGACTGGAAAAGTTAGGTTACGAAGTTCCAGAGCTAAAACAAATTAGTTCCGCCGCCCTTGTCTACGCTGCACTAGCCAGTGACGACATCGATTTTACTCCTACCCACTCCGAGAAGTCTTATGCCAAATTTTATCAAAATAGTGGTGGAGACGCAAAATTAGAGCAGCTTGGTAAAATTAGCGATAATTTCTTGCAAGGGTATCAGATTGACAAAAAAACCGCCGACCAGTACAAAATCACTAATCTGGGGCAACTCAAAGACCCCAAAATTGCTAAACTTTTTGACTCAGATGGCGATGGAAAAGCTGATTTATCAGGTGCCCAGGCTGGTTGGGGTGCAGATGAGATTATCAACCATCACTTAGATGTGTATGGGCTGCGGGCTACCGTTGAACACAACCAGGGAGATATTGCCAGTTTAATTGTAGATGTCATTGCTCGCTACAGGCAAGGAAAACCCGTTCTCTTATATAACTTCATACCTTCATGGCAGTCTCAGCAGGATTTAAAACCAAATAAAGATGTGATTTGGTTAGAAGTTCCTTTTACCTCTATGCCAAAAAGCTTGGGAGTCTATACAGAAAAAGATACTTCAGTAGATGGTAAAAATATCGGTTTTCCTAAAGAGGGGCTGCGTGTGGTGGCTACCAAAAAATTTTTGGCAGCTAATCCAGCCGCCAAACGCTGGTTTGAATTAGTGCAGATTCCCCTTGAAGATATCAACGCTGAAATGTGGCTATTCCACGAAGGTAAACGCAGTCCAGAACAAATTCGTCAGCGTGCTGAAGAATGGGTGAAAAAGAATCAAAAGTTATTTGATAGTTGGTTGGAAGAAGCTAGGAAAGCTGGCAAGAATTCAGGCTAATTTATCCGATTTTTTAAGCGTCTAAAACATCTATAGTTGCAGAGAGTGCTGTCTGGATCGCTCCTTGAATTGAGGCATGGTTGATAGCGAGGTGTTCGCCTGCAAAAAAGACGCGAGGGTGATCTAAAGGGTAAGGCTGGCACAAAACTTCCTGATATTCTTCGTGGTCGCCTGGGGTAAAATAAGCATAAGCTCCAGATCCGGGTTTGATTTGTTCATCCCAAGACCAATGTACAATCTCGTCAACGTATCGATCGATTTGCGGATGGATTTGTTTGACTTGATCCAAGGTAGAATCGGTGCGCTCGCTCTCATCAAGGGCTAAAAACTGCCGTGAATTTTTTTCCCAGCGGTAACCACCGGTAAAGACAGATGATTGATGAGAAAGTTCCCTCTCACGAGGAATCCATCGATACTCAACTGAGCCTTCTTTTGTCAAAGTGGCTAGCTGAGCGTTATCTGAAGGATACCAAATCTGTTGGATCGGTAAATCTGTAAAGCTGGCACCGCCATAGATTCGATCGTGGAGTTCCCAAGGACGCGCGGTACAATGAAATAAAGTTTTGGCCGCACTACCGTAGGTAAGGCTGCGATTGGCTTGCTTTTTCTTGGCTGGAATATCCGGAGCGAACTCGATCGTTGCCAAAGCGGAAGCAGGAACCGTGCAGATGATATAATCGAACTCTTTGGCAAAGCTGCTATCCAAATTGTTCCAGCGAACGATCGCTCCCTTATCAGTAATTTGAATATCTGTCACTTTCGCGTTCAACTCGATCTTGCCTTGCACTCGTTTAGCAAAGGCATTCACCAGAGTTTCCATCCCACCAATTAGCTGATATTGTTCAACTCGATACCAACTAAAAAAGTCGATCGAGCCTTCTAGGAGGGATACTCGCTCGTAATGGAGCATACCCGTAGTGTGACCGACCATTTCAAAGGCTTCCTGAGAAAGGCGATCGCGAAAGTACTGTGCAAAAGATATCCCATCGTACTTCTTCAGCAGGGTACTGGAAAACGACGGACAGAACATCTCCCACTTTTCAGCACAAGAGAGAGTTTCTGTCAACTCCCGCAACAGGTCATCGTACAAAATAGCTGGGTCTTGCAGCTCTTGTGGCAGCAGATCGAAAACGGCAAAAAATTCTGCAAACGCATCAATCCGAGCCTTTTTGCCGCGAAGATAATAGAAACCAGCCGGGTTATAGCTAACAAAACGTCGCGTGGGCAAATTGAACTTTTCCAAATAATACATCGCACAGCGATGATTATTGGGAATACGCATCGCCCCTAGTTCTCCGTAAGTTCCATCACTGAAGTAATGAGTGCGAATGCGTCCGCCCAGACGATCGCCAGCTTCCCAAATTGTCACTTCGTGACCCAACTGACTGAGTTCGTAGGCACTGGTTAACCCAGCAATACCACCACCAATAATGCCAATCCGCTTGCGATCGCCACCGCGATCGCGAATACGGAGGTCACCTGGGTGACTATATAGTGCTTCAAAAGAGAAAGGGCGATCGAACTGCTGTGTATGACGAAACGGATTAAATTTTGAACGATCGTTCATCAAAAAACACTTGATAATTTCAGATTTCAGATGGCAGATTTATCCAAATTTGAAATTTTAAATCTGCCATCTGAAATTTCGCTAACTGACTGCAACTGGGAGATTTAAATTTGTATTCAAAGCATTCTGAGTACTGGTTGCCGAACCATTTTCTTTTTGATTTGCAGGCTTGTTTGAGTTGCCAAAGAACCAGTCAAGCCCTCCGTCTCCAGTGCTAACTAAGCGCAGCTCCCAATCAGAAACTTCCTCATAGCTCATATGGTGAGTATCGGCGCAGGCTGTCATAAAGCCTCCGAGAATTTCTGGGTCTGTAAATCGCACAAGACCCGACCCACGGATGCTATGACCTTGAGGAGTTCCTGGAATAGGAGATATAGCATAAGTACCGACCCAAAATTGTAAAGCCGGATTAATACTCTTGAGGTCTTGATAGAGTTCCGAGATTGCTTCTTCCAGGCGGAGCATAGTTTCGTGGCTATCTTCTGGTAGACCGATCACCACCCCGTATTGCAGTCGAGCCACACCTGCATTGACGATCGCTCTTAGCATATCGCAGTGCTGTTTCCAGGGGAGCAACTTAGCATAAGATTCCCGCCCGACTACAGGACGTTCTGCCGGAATGAAAGCCTCGTAACAACCAATTTTGCCATCCCAACCCCAGAGAGCTTGTATAAGTTCGTCGTCTGGAATCAAATCTTCCGGACTCCGCTCATAACCGCGTCCTTTGGTTGCCTTCTTTATTTCCAAACCATTACACCAGTTGAGAGCAAGTCCCAAATCCCGTACTCCCTGCATGATTTCCAGAACTTCTTGCTTGCCCTCCTTAAACAGCACCCGACCCAGGAATTGATCCGACAAGCAAATGACCGAATTAGCACCCGCTTCCTTCTGACGGCTGAACCATTGCAACGCTCTTTGAGGCGTCATTCTGCGGTAACCGATTTGGTAGGTGGGAGTTTGGCAGAAATCGCATTTGCGATCGCATCCCAAATCCGGCATTACCGAACCGCTAGGTGGAAAACCCAGTACTCCGGGTTTGTAATACATCCGACTCAAGCATTGCTTGGCCACCTCCACACTGGGCAAAGGCCAATCTTCCGGACTCATGGGGGGCAAACGTGAGGGATATTGACTGCCGTCAGCCAAAAGCACACCCGACAGCTTTTCCTCCATCGGTCTTCCCAACACATAGTCGTAAATCGCCTTGTTTGCCCCACCAGTTTTATCTAGGACAATTGCTGTTGCCCCTGCTTGTAGATAAATGTGCGGTTCGGCAATGGCATCGCTACCCCCCACCACCACTGGTCTGCCACCACGGGATAGATGTTGAATTGTCATCAAAGCCAGTTGGCGGTTGCCTACGAAGTTATTAGTTACCCCCCAAGCATCAAAAGAGTGCGGGTCGAGGGAGGTAATCCGTTTGCCATCGTACCGTTTGGAGAGCCGCATTCCCCTCCAAATCACTTCTCCGTATTCTTCTTCGCAATCGCCATCTCTGAGGTCAACTAATTGGGCATCGAACCCTAGCGCTTGCAAGTGAGCCAGCAAAATCTGCTTGCTGGGTAGAGGCGTATATTTGAAGTTATCAGTCCAATTTTTTCCTTCAGGGTCAATTAGCTTCCGCCCTGGTAATTCTACCAATCCAATACTGGGAGCTTTTTTACCTTCTAAGGTCACCACTGTTAAATCCTCCATTTATAAAGAAAAAGTAGAATTGTCAACCTTGCTGCCATCACCGATCGCGAGCGTTTACCCACGAGCGATATACCTAAACCGCTGCCTTTTCCCGAACACCTTTTGCCATCTGACCTACCCCAGTCAGATTTTTGTTACCGATGCAAGCTAGACGGAATTGCCAATCCGCAACCTCCTCATAGGTCATATAGTGAGTATCGGCGCAAGCTGTCATAAACTCGCCCACGATTGCCGGGTCCTCAAAGCGTAAAAGACCCGAACTCCGGATGTTTTGTCCTTGTGGCGTTCCTGGTATAGGGCGAATTGAAAAGGGAGAAAGACAAAAATTCGTTGCCGGATTAATGGTCTTGAGTTCTTCGGAAAGTTCCCAGAAAGCCTCTTCCAGACGCAACATAGTTTCCTGGCTGTCTTCTGGTAACCCCAAGATGACGCCATAGTAAATATTAGGAACGCCCGCACGCACGATCGCGCGCAGCATTTCGCAGTGCTGTTGCCAAGGTAGCAGCTTCGCGTAGGATTCCCGGCCAAAAATCGGACGTTCTGCCGGAATGTAAGCTTCATAACAGCCTACTTTGCCATCCCATCCCCAGAGAGCTTCTACCAGTTCGTAATCTGGTGTCAGATCCTCGCTGTGGCGATCGTAACCCCTTCCCAGCGTTGCTTTCCTGATTTCCAGACCATTAGCCCAGAGTATCGGGAGTTCCATTTCCCGAACTCCCTTCATAATGTCGAGAACTTCTTGTCTTCCCTCATTAAACAGCACCCGCCCCAGGAATTGGTCTGAGTAAGATATGACAGACTTCGCACCTGCATCTTTTTGAAGGGCTAACCATTCTAGGGTTCTTTCCGTGGACATTCTTCTGTAGCCAGTCCCGTATGTCGGCGTCTGACAGAAGTCGCACTTGCGATCGCATCCTAGATCCACAAATACCGAACCCATCGGTAATATGGAAATTTCCCCCTCCGGTGCCCAGTATTCTCTCCCCAAACATTGCTTGACCACATCCAATGACGGCAGCGGCCAATCTTGCGGGTGCATCGGCGGCAAGCGCAACTGGTAGCGCGTGCCGTCTGCGAGGATAACTCCTGAAATAGGCTCGCGCATCTGGCGTCCTAGCACGTAGTCAAATACTGACCAATTTGCCCCACCGGATTTGTCTGTGACTATTGCAGTTGCTCCCGCTTGCAGATACAGATCCGGATCGGCAATCGCATCGCTTCCCCCCACCACTATCGGTTTTCCACCACTGGCTAGATGGCGAATTACCATAAACGCGAGGTCGCGGTACTGCATATAATTATTTGTCACGCCCCAGGCATCAAACGATTGGGGGTCAATAGAGGAAATCGGCTTGCCCAAATACCTTTTTGAGATGAGCATCCCATTCCACATCACCGTGCCGTATTCTTCTTCGTAGTTGCCCGAGCGAAGATTCACCAGTTGGGCATCAAACCCTCCTGCTTGCAGACTCGCCAGTAAAATCTGCTTAGAAAGCAGCGGTCCGTACTGACTGCATTCATTGCGCTGGATGCCATTTGGGTCAATCAGTTTCAGGGCTGGCAATTCTACCAGTCCAATCCGGGGAGTCTTTTCGGTTTGTAATTTTACCGTCGTCTGCATCATCTAAGTAAATCCCATACATTTTTGCTAACGTTTGCTAACAAATACACTCCCGGAGGGAGGGCGGCTCAACCAATGCACGGAGGAAAATCCCCCGCGCACCATTCCAGTCCCTCGGCATCTTCTGTCCTTCTTAAATGTGATGCCACTACCCTGCAATCACGGAGCGTAAGCATTTACCCACGACCCTTGACCCTAAACCGCTGCCTTTTCGCGAACAGCGTTTACCATCCGACCTACCCCAGTCATACGGGTATCGCCGATACAAGCTAGACGGTATTGCCAATCGGAAACTTCCTCATAGGTCATATAGTGAGTATCAGCGCAAGCTGTCATAAACTCGCCCACGATTGCCGGGTCCTCAAAGCGTAAAAGACCCGAACTCCGGATGTTTTGTCCCTGCGGCGTTCCTGGTATGGGCCTTATTGTCGTCGGAGCAATATGGAAACTCACTGATGGATTAATTGTCTTGAGTTCTTCGGAGAGTTCCCAGAAAACTTCTTCCAGACGTAACATAGTTTCCTGGCTGTCTTCTGGTAAGCCCAGGATCACACCGTAGTAGATCCGAGGAACACCTGCACGCACAATTGCCCGCAGCATTTCGCAGTGCTGTTGCCAAGGTAGCAGCTTCGCGTAGGATTCCCGGCCAAAAATCGGACGTTCTGCCGGAATAAAAGCTTCATAACAGCCTACTTTGCCATCCCATCCCCAGAGAGCTTCTACCAGTTCGTAATCTGGTGTCAGATCCTCGCTGTGGCGATCGTAACCCCTTCCTAGCGTTGCCTTCCTGATTTCCAGACCATTAGGCCAGAGTATCGGCAGTCCCAGTTCGCGAACTCCCTTGGTGATGTCGAGAACTTCTTGTCTTCCCTCATTAAACAGTACCCGCCCCAGGAATTGGTCTGAGTACGACATTACCGATTTGGCACCTGCTTCTTTTTGAAGCTCGAACCATTTGAGCGCTCTTTCCGTGGACATTCTTCTGTAGCCTGTGCCGTAAGTGGGCGTCTGACAGAAGTCGCATTTGCGATCGCATCCTAAATCCACAAACACCGAACCCATTGGAAATATAGGTATTTCGCTCTCTGGTGCCCAGTATTCTTTCCCCAAACATTGCTTGACTACATCCAATGACGGCAGCGGCCAATCTTGCGGGTGCATCGGCGGTAGGCGCAAATGGTAGCGAGTACCGTCTGCTAAGATGACTCCTGAGAGACCCTCTCGCATCGGCAAGCCCAGCACGTACTCGAAAATCGGCCAATTTGCCCCACCGGATTTATCTGTGACTATGGCAGTCGCTCCCGCTTGCAGATACAGTTCCGGATCTGCAATGGCATCGCTTCCCCCAACCACTACAGGTTTTCCACCACTGACTAGATGGCGAATTACCATAAACGCGAGGTCGCGGTACTGCATATAGTTATTTGTCACGCCCCAGGCGTCGTATGATTGTGGGTCGAGAGTAGAAATCTGTTTACCCACATATCTTTTGGAAAGGCGCATCCCTTTCCACATCACCGTACCGTATTCTTCTTCGTAGTTGCCATCGCGCAGGTTTACCAGTTGGGCATCGAAGCCTCCCCCTTGCATACTTGCCAGCAAAACCAGTTTGGAAAGCAAAGGTTCGTACTGGTTGCATTGATTCCTTTGGATGCCATTTGGGTCAATTAGCTTTAGCGCTGGTAATTCCACCAGTCCAATCCGGTGACTTTTTCCCATTTCCGTCATCTTAATTAAATCCTCCTTAAACTTAAATTAATTTCAAATTTTAGATTTCAAATTTCAAATTTAATTAAATCTGAAATTTCCTGCATTAGCTATTTTTCGAGATAAGCGTAATGCCGGTAATTGTTCAAAGATGGGGATGATGTCCCCAATCCGCATCAAACGCAATTGCCAATCAGCCACCTCCTCATAGGTCATGTGGTAAGTCCCGGCGCAAACAGTCCAGAATCCTCCGATAATTTCTGGGTCGTCAAATTTTAACAACCCCGATTTGCGAATAAGTTCATCCTGTGGCGTTCCTGGTATGGGAGAAATTGCCAGGGGCAAAGTTAGCATAATCAATGATGGATTAATGCTCTTGAGGTCTTGATAAAGTTCTGTGAATGATTCTTCAAGACGAAGCATTGTTTCGTGGCTATCTTCTGCCAGCCCAATGATAAAGCCGTATTCAATGCGAGGAATACCACTACGAACTATCGCCCGCATCATTTCGCGATGTTGTTGCCAGGGTAGCAGTTTGGCATAGGATTCTCGTCCGAAAACCGGACGTTCTGCGGGAATATAAGCCCAGTTACAGCCTACTTTGCCGTCCCAACCCCAGAGGGCTTGTACCAATTCCTCGTCTGGAATCAAATCTTCGCTTTCGCGTTCGTAGCCGCGTCCTTTTGTTGCTTTCTTCAGTTCCAAACCGTTGATCCAGGATACGTGTACTCCTATGTCCCGGATTGCTTGCATAATGTCTAGAACTTCTTGTCTACCATCTTTAAATAGCAGCCGCGCTAGGAATTGGTCTGAGTAACACTGAAATGATTGGGCACCAGCTTCTTTCTGAATAGCTAACCACTGACGCGCTCTTGCGGGCGTCATTCTACCGTAACCCATTTTATAGGTTGGTGTTTGACAGAAGTCGCATTTGCGATCGCAACCAATATCAAAAATAACCGAGCCTACTCGTTTTTCCGTTTCCGATTGAGCGTGCTTGAATAAGTCCACACCCAAGCACTGTCTGGCCACATCCACACTGGGTAAAGGCCAATCTTCCGGACTCATAGGTGGAAGCCGCTGGGGAAACTGACTGCCATCAGCCAATATGACACCCGTCAACTTTTCCCGCACTGGTTTATTGAGTACATAATCGAATATCGCCCAATTCGCGCCGCCCGTTTTGTCGGTGACAATGGCACTTGCCCCTGCTTCCAGATACAGTTGCGGTAAGGCGAAGGCATCTGACCCTCCCACCACTACCGGTCTACCACCACTGGATAGATGCCGAATTGCCTCCAATGCCTGTGGGCGGTACTGCATATAGTTGCTGGTTACGCCCCAAGCATCATAAGCTTGCGGATCGAGGGAGGAAATTTTGGTGCCCTCGTACCTTTTGGTTAGCTTCTCGCCTCTCCAGGTGACGGTGCCGTACTCTTCTACATAGTCACCTTCTCTCAGGTCAACCAGTTGGGCATCGAACCCCCCTGCTTGTAGGCTAGCCATTAAAACTTGCTTGCTGCTCAAGGGGTAGCAACTGGGTAAAGCCCAATCTCCTCCTTCTGAGTCAATTAGGCTCTGTACGGGTAATTCCACCAGACCGATGCTGCTTGTTTTTTGGTTTATTAATGTCATTGCTCTTTGGCCATCGCTAATTTTTCGTAACATGAACAAAAAACCACCTTTGTCGTGGGTGCCTGCGCGTTTATTTTGTAGATTTAACGTTTACAAACGGTTGAGTTATCTCCCAATTTCCGATCGATTCCAAACGGAATTGCCAATCGGAAACCTCTTCATAGGACATATGATGAGTATCGGCGCAAGCTGTCATAAACCCTCCCCTAATTTCGGGATCTTCAAAGCGTAACAAACCCGACTGAGCGATCGAACATCCCTGCGGCGTTCCCGGTAAGGGAGAAATAGCATAAATATCGATGTCAAATGACACCGACGGATTAATTGTTTTCACTTCTTGATAGATTTCCGATAAAGCTTCTTCTAGGCGGAGCATACTTTCATGATTGTCGTCTGGTAGTCCCACGATGACCCCGTACAAAATCCTCGGTACGCCTGCCTGTACGATCGCTCGCACCATTTCCCGATGCTGTTGCCAGGGTAGCAGTTTGGCATAGGATTCCCGCCCAAAAACCGGACGTTCGGCGGGAATATAAACTTCATAAGTGCCTACTTTGCCGTCCCAGCCCCAAACTGCTTCTACCAGTTCGAGATCGGGAGTCAGATCGTCGCTGTGGCGATCGTATCCTCGTCCTTTTGTTGCCTTCCTCAATTCCAGACCGTTAAGCCAGCTAATCGCTAGTCCCAAATCCCGGATTCCTTTCATAATATCCAGAATTTCTTGCTTGCCGTCTTTAAACAGCACCCGCCCCAAAAATTGGTCTGATAACGAGCTAACCATACGCGCACCAGCCTCTTTCTGAAGAGCGTACCATTGGAGGGCTCTTTGGGGTGACATTCTTTTATAGCCCGTGCCGTAAGTTGGAGTCTGACAAAAGTCGCATTTGCGATCGCAACCCATATCAGGAATCACTGAGCCAATTGGATTCATCCCAGGGTCAAATATGTTGGGGTTCCTATAACCCAAACATTGCTCGACTATATCTAATGAGGGTAAAGGCCACTCTTCGGGAGTCATTGGATGAAGCCGGAGCGAATATTTAGTGCCATCAGCCAATATCGCTCCTGAGAGTGGCTCGCGCATCGGTCTATTAAGCAGGTAGTCTAATATCGGCCAATTAGCAGCACCAGATTTGTCCGTTACTACAGCGGCAGCCCCTGCTTGTAGGTACAGCTTCGGTTCGGCGATCGCATCGCTACCCCCGACTATTACTGGCTTCGTGCCACTGGCTAGATGACGAATCACCATTAACGCGATCGTGCGGTTTTGCGTAAAGTTATTCGTTACACCCCAAGCGTCAAAGGATTCTGGGTCAAGCGAGGATATTCTTGTTCCTGAATACCTTTTGGAGAGGGGTATGCCTCTCCAAGTCACCTCTCCGTATTCTTCTTCGTAGTCATCTGCTCTCAGGTCAACCAATTGGGCATCGAAGCCGCCCGCTCGCAGGTTAGCCAGCAAAATCTGTTTGCTGCTAAGAACTATCTTTTTGCCGGATGGATTCCAATTTTTTCCCTCTGGGTCAATCAGCTTCAGCACTGGTAATTCTACCAATCCAATTCTGGGAGCCTTTTCGGTTGCCATTGACATCAAATTCTGCATTTTGTCAATCCTCTACACCTATATATATGGTTAAAGTAGAGATCTGCGCTACAGTGTGTTTTTTGGTTGAGGTTTTCCTTACTTGCTCTCAAGAGAGACCAAATTCTTGACCCAAAACCCGTCTCCTGCGCGTTTGAGGCGAAATTGCCAATCGGCAACTTCCTCATAACTCATATACTGAGTATCGGCACAAGCCATTCCCATCGTTCCAAATATGGTCGGATCTTCAAACCGTAAAAGACCCGAATTACGAATGTTTTGCCCTTGAGGAGTTCCGGGTATGGGAGCTATCGAACTGGTTAATATCCAAAAACTGAGTGCCGGATTAATTGTTTTGAGTTCTTGGCAAAGTTCCGTAAGCGCTTCCTCAAGGCGCAGCATAGTTTCATTACTGTCGTCTGGCAGCCCCAGCACCAATCCGTAAACAATTTTCGGTACGCCTGCACGCACGATCGCTCGCATCATCTCGCGGTGCTGTTGCCAGGGTAACAGTTTGGCATAACCTTCCCGGCCAAAAACTGGACGTTCTGCTGGAATGAAGGCATAATAGCAGCCTGCTTTGCCATCCCATCCCCAGAGGGCTTCTACCAATTCGCGATCGGGAATCAAATCTTCGCTGGTGCGTTCGTAACCGCGTCCAAGGGTGGCTTTCTTCAATTCCAAACCGTTACCCCAGATGATTGGGAGTTCCATTTCTCGGACTCCTTTCATGATGTCGAGTACTTCTTGCCTTCCCTCTTTAAACAGTACGCGCCCCAGGAATTGATCCGAGTGACAGATCACCGATTTCGCACCTGCCTCTTTCTGAAGCTCGAACCATTTCAGCGCTCTGGAAGGCGACATTCTTCTGTAGCCTGTGCCGTAGGTTGGGGTTTGGCAAAAGTCACATTTGCGATCGCATCCCAAATCGGGAAATACCGAACCTATTGGCAATAACCAACTGTCTTCCTGCGACCAGAATTCCAGCCCAAAGCACTGCTTAACTACCTCCAATGACGGTAGGGGCCAATCTTCCGGGCTCATCGGTGGCAATCGCAGAGGATAGCGGGTGCCATCTGATAAAATTACCCCAGACAGAGGTTCCCGCATCGGTTGTTTCAGTACGTAGTCAAAAATTGGCCAGTTTGCTGCACCGGATTTGTCTATTACTACGGCAGTTGCACCTGCTTCCAGATAAACTTGAGGTTCGGCGATCGGATCGGAACCTCCCACTACTACTGGCTTGCCACCGCGAACTAAATGGCGGATCGTTTTGAAGGCTAGTTCGCGGTACTGCATATAGTTATTGGTGATCCCCCAAGCGTCGTAGGCTTGCGGATCTAGCGAAGTAATGTTGGTACCCAGATACCTTTTAGACAGATTAATGCCTTTCCAAGTTACGCTCCCATATTCTTCTTCATAATCGCCTGCTCGAAGATTCACCAGTTGAGCATCGAACCCGCCTGCTTGCAAGTGAGCCAGCAAAACTTGCTTGGAAAGCAGAGGTTCGTATTGTTCGCTGAGATTTCTGTTTATGCCATTGGGGTCTACCAGCTTCAGTACCGGTAATTCCACCAATCCGATGCGAGGAGCTTTCTTTTTCGTTGCTAAAGAGATTACGCTTTGCATATTATGTTAATCTTGTGTTTTGGTTTTGCAGTTTTATGCCATTACCTCAACGAGCGTTTCTCGATCGAATCTTTCGAGATGCCATTCAGTTATTTCTTCTCCGGGTACAAGAATGGCAATTCCTGGCGGAATTTTCTTTAAGCTGCTACAGCTAACCATTCCTTTTGCTTCTCCCAATTTAATTTTTTTTTTTTCGGCAAAAAAAGCCTCCCTTGGGAGAACGCGCATGATAGGTTGGCGGGTAAAAGATTTTTCATCTTTTACATTTCTTTGTTCTCGTTGCTGTAAAATTATTAAATATATTTCTTCTAAAACCCTTGCTACGTAAAAGAAGTCTTTTTCCCTATGCTGGAAGGAAAAAATTAACAAAACTCCCCGTTCGTTAGAGTATTCGCTATCAACACCGCGTTCGACTAGCAGTTCTGCTATTTCATCTCCAGTGGCATAGTCGCTGCATAGAAATATTTTCAAAGGATCGCAAACATTGGCATCATAAGTTAAAACATTGCTAAAGCTATTGAGTAAATTCCTCAATTGATTGCATTGGACCGACGCATTAACAAACAGCGACTTTCCTCGTAAATCAAACGCTGATTGAATAGCGTCTTCAATACTTAATATCAGCAGATTACTGCGCGTAGTATTTTCAAACAATGCTAAACCTGCCATCACTTGTTCCTGGGTAATCCTTGAATTCTTAGGTATATGCAGCAAAGCTGTTTGTACTAAGCTTCCTACATATTTATGGAGACTGTGAATGACAATATCTCCACCTTCTTCAATCGCTGATTTTAAATTCTCTTCCATGAAAGGAAAATGACTGCCATGAGCTTCGTCGATAATCAAGTCTATGTTTCTATCTCGGCAGTACCGTGCGATAGATTGTATGTCTGCTAGCGTACCCTCATAACTTGGATGAGTTAAGAAAACGGCATCAACTTCCTGACCCTCTGTTTCCAGTGCAGAAATTACTTCTTCAGCAGTTGGCATCAGTAACTTTGATGGAATAAAAAATAGCTCCAAGCCAGTAAGCACAATTCCATGAATCACAGCGATGTGGCTATTCAATCCAATGGCAATTTTCCGATGCTTCATCCCCAGTAATGCAATCGCAGCCAAAACTCCTTGGGTCGCGCCCCCAGTTAAAAAGAAAGTGTGTTTGGTATTGTACAACTCAGAAAAATACTTTTCGACCTCAATAAGTTTGCTGCGGGTGACGAAGGGTACATCATACTCATAGATGCGATCCGTGAGATATTTAAATTGTCCAGATACTCCCTGATGGGCTGGTGTATACAACCGCACTTTAATGTCGGAAGCATGAGATTCTACAATGTTATAGGCAGAGGGTTTAGTATTCATAGAAGTTGCTGTTATCTAAAAAGAGTGGTTTGATAGGAGCTAAAGGGCGTGTGGTTGTTTCGGGAACGATTCCATGACGCAAAGCAAGCAACAACCCTGCTGCTTCTGTATAGCTGTTCGCGTAATAGATTTTTCTTTCCTTCTCGTTAATTTGGAGCAGGGCTGGTGTAATTTTACATTGAGTAGGATTACCGCGAACTAGAATTACCGGAATGTTTTGATCTAAACTAGCTAAAAACGGAATGTTACCAACTGTTGTTTCTGGCATAACAACTGCGGATATGTTTTCCACAGAAATCCTTTGGCTTCCTTCTGGCAAAGGAGTATCTATTCTCACCGGACGCGGCGAATTAATTAATCCTTTTAAGGGCGAACAAACATAGGCACTAGAAATCAATTCTGCTCCATCGCGAACATCTCCGAGCGTGCCAAACATACTATGCTTCCATTCCATTAACAATGGGGCATGAGCGGCGGTAAAAGGATAAAAATTGGTCGTCATATGGGTCAGAATTGCTTCTGCGCCTCCCCAAGGATTGGGAATTGCATCTCCTCGATAATATTGCTGTCTGATTGCATCATCAACTGACAGGGTGGTGACAACGCCCACTGCGCTAGTTTCGGTTGTCTCAATAATATCCAGCGCCCGCATCAGTTCATCAATACCGCTAAATTTGCCAGAGGCATGACCGTAGGAAGAATAAGTACATTCCGTTTCTATTCTTCCGCCACTAATAATTACTGGATCGATATTAATTCCTCCCACCGATCGCAAAGCGTTCAAAGCATTTAGTACGTTGTTGATGATGAGTTCATTTTCATGCTTTTCTATAATTACGCCTATATTTTTACGTTTTTCTGGCAACAGCCCAATATGTCCTAACAACAAGTGACAGATTAAGTTACCTTCCAGGTAGAGAACATTATCATTTGCATAGTAAAGGTCAGAAGCAGTAACTGCATTCGGGTTGGTAATTAAGTAGTCGCAGGCTGTAGATAACAGATTAGTACTAGGAGTTGCATCTCCTGCAAATCCGCCAATTTCAGCCCGGACTCCTGTGGGAATAATACTGACAGCAACAAAAGGTTTTGGAGAAGAAGCTTGACGAATGTTTATATCCAACAAAGAAGGCCAGACGGGGGGCTTTTTTGTTTGAATAAAGCTACATTCAAACGTTAATTCATCCTCTTGAACAGAAGTTAAAACAATTCTTATAGGTATGCCCGGTAATGACATATCTTCAATTTGACGAGCAATTTGACACCATGTACGCCGATCCGAAGGGCATTTTACTTGAAAATCTTTTGTAAAGACTATTGACACAAATTTCCTCCCGTGGTATTAACTATAGTCTTCATATTTGGGTTAAAATGCTTGGTTTTTGGCATTGTATACGGAAGATACCCGTTTTTACAATTATTTTGATAATTTATTTACTGAAGTTAAGACTCTTTGTCTCCATAGGAATTTCCGTGTCAAAAAAAACAGGTTGCTTATTCTCAAGAAGACCTGGTTTACTGAAAATATGAATTTGCCCTCATCATACCAAACCCACTTCAAACCCACATTCCGCACCCTCAACTGTCACACATCAACAAAAAGGTGATGAAATAGTACAGATGAACTAAGATGGAGGCAAAGTAAAGAGGCTTAATGATAATAAGTAGCATTAAGCCAAAGAAGTGAGTAGACAAAGAAAGTTTTGGGTTCGAGACAAAAAAATAGGGAAGAATACAAAGAAAAAGTTAAAAAAAATTAATTTATTACCACAAAAGAAGTGGGAAAATAGCCACAGCAGTTGTCGAGCATTCGGTTGTAAAAACAAAAATCCAAAGAAAAAACAAAAGCTTCTTTTCTTGTTTGAAAAGAGGCTCTTGCTATCATATTTACCCTGGCACCGAGCTATTTTCCCAGGCAGTGACCCACCAAGTATCTTCGCCGCAGCAGCGTTTCACCTCCGAGTTCGGGATGGAGTCGGTGTGGTTCCACCGCGCCAG
>NZ_JACJPW010000130.1 GCF_014696265.1 Aerosakkonema funiforme FACHB-1375
CGTGAGCGAATCCTTGTTTTCAGGGTTGTTGATATTCATAGCCGTCAGCCTTATGAATGGTTTTCAAGTATTTGGGGTGTACATCAAACTTTTGAGTGGGTAGCTGAAGAACAAAGCTTGGTCTAAAACGGATAGCAATGCGACCTGTATATTTCCCTGTATACTTCCCCGACAAAATATCAGCCTTAACAATGTCGCCAGTTTGAAATCCTTGGAAAAACTGACGCTTTGGAGCATGAGCTTTGGGGAATCCGTATTTATCGGGACGACAACGTTGACGAGTCCCGTGTCCCTTGGCTTTAACAATTAAAGTGTTGGCGATGCGATTCTCAAGAGATGGTGGTAGCCATCTCTGTTTGCGAGTTCTGTTTAAGAAACGAGGCTTGCGGTAACGGGTTTTACGGTTACGACGACCTCTTCTTAAAGACCGCCTTGATTCAAGCGCATCTTTAATCTGTTGTCCTCGATGGGTGATTTCCAAAGCATTTGTTACTCGCCCTGTCTCTTCTTGAACAACAGCAATACCAGTCACTTTAGAACCTGGATCGATTTTGATTCGGTGAGGATGAACAGTGGAACATTCTACTGTTCTATCTTGCAAAACAATGCTAAATAGATAGCGCTTAAATACCTTAGCCCTCCCTTTGTTCAATAATTTTCTCGCCCGCGCCTGATGGCAGGGGTCAAGAGGCTTGCGGTTTTTATCTAGAACAAATACTCGCATTACTTTGAGTCTCTCATTACTGGTAAAGTTTGCCTCGACAAGGTTACTTGAACTTTTTAGGTACAACTCACTGGCTTAACTCGCTACACCTGTTTAAAGCTGTACGAAAGAGCTACGAACTGGCACGCATTCGTAGGTTTCATAATCCAAGTAACGTAGTTCCGTAGAACTGAGTCTGGTCAACTAGAGCTTTTGCAAGCTCCCGCTATAGTTCGTTAGAACTTAGCGGTGAGTCGTTGAGTGGCAACGATCGCAATAAACGCTTTTCTATATTGTCACATCATCATCTGTTTATTAAATACCGTTAGAAGGAGTCTCGGTTGGGATTGGACTTGGGGAAGGAGGGGTCTCGGTTTCATTTGGACTTGGGGAAGGAGGGGTCTCGGTTTCATTTGGACTTGGGGAAGGAGGGGTCTCGGTTTCACTTGGACTTGCGGAAGGAGAAGGAGTATCGATTTGAGTTGGACTCGGTGAGGGAGAAGCAGTTTCGCTAGGCGCGGCGCTAGGTGTGGGTGAGGGAGAAGCAGTCTGGGTGGGTGTGGGAGGTGGTGGGGGATACTCAGCTGTTAATTTGAGTTGATAATTAATTGGTGTTGATGCTTTGGAAACAACTACAAATTCGTAAAAACCTTTTGAAGATAATGTTCCTGACCAGCTTCGCTTGGTAGGATTTTCCAGAAGTGGTTTTTGTTTGCTGCTAGGGGGATAAACTGATAATAGAATTTGTGGATCGGCTTGCAGATTTAAGTTCATGAGTTGACCTGCATCAAGTCCGGCGATGTAAGCTTTGCCTTCGCCTGGTGGGAGAGTACCTTTGACTTCTGTACCAATAGCGCCGGGAGGAAAGACAATTTTTTCTAAAGCGTTGTTGTTCTTCAAAGCGTTGACTTTATCGAATGCGATCGCGTGCCAAATTTGACCTGTCGGTTGGTTGAGAAACTCCTCAAAACTGAGGTTCAGTTTTTTGGCAGAGTAATCAGATGCAAAAGATGAATACTTGGCATCAGTTAAAGTAAAGAGAGCGCGACTGCTGAGGTACAATTTATTCACTTCTCCTATCCAGCGATCGCGATCGTTTTTATCGAAACTTCCCAGTTGCTGACGCGCTTCTGCACTCAAGTTAGCTTGTTGCAAGTTGCGGAGTAATTCATCACCTATGCTATCCCACTGCGCCCGCAACTGTTCGTCTTTGGGATCGTCGCTGAGGGTAGTTCCCCGCAACTTGGGATTTTTTTGCCAAAATATCTGATTGACAAAATTAACGTAAAAGTTGTAATTAATACCCAAATTGAGGCGACGCTGACGCAAAGCTTCTTTGCGATCGCGTTCTGCTTGCGAAAATTTTGGCGGTGGCGGAGGTTCGGGATCTTTTGTCGGCGAAACAATCGGTTTATCTGAAGGTTTTTGGCCTATTTTCGGTAATATTTTGCCACCTACTACCCAACCGATACTACCGGCGATCGCCACGAGAACGCCGATTAGCACTATTTTGCCGAAAAAATTAGGTGAATTGCCCGTACTTTGACTGGGAACTGGATTGACTGGTGGGGCGGGGGCAGGTTTGGGGGGCGAGACTGCCAAAGTAGCTTGTTCTGTTTGTGGGGTGGCTTGTGGGGTAGCTTGTGGGGTGGCTTGTGGGGTAGCTTGTGGGGTGGGCGTCCCGCCCGCCACAGGCTGAGTTGCAGGTGTTGGGGGACTGAGGACTTGCAATACATCGCGGGGAGATTGGTAGCGATCGCCCGGTCGATAAGACAACATTTTATCTAACACCGCACCGAAATTCTGACTGAGGGAAATTTCCCGCCGCCAATTCCAAGTCATCGCGTGCATATCGATTAGCTGTTGCGGTTCCTTACCCGTCAGCAACACCAACACCGTTGCTGCCAAAGCGTACAAATCGCTGTGAGGATAAACTGTTCCCACTTGCATTTGTTCGTTTGGTGCGTATCCAATTTTACCCAAACGAGTCGCAAAAGAAGGAACAGCGCCGGGGGCAGCTTGAGTAAATTCAGATTCTGCATTTGCTGCCACTTGCTTAACGCCGCCAAAGTCAATCAGTACCGGCAGCAAGTCCGAACTCCGCAACATCAGGTTATCTGGGGAGATATCGCGGTGAATTACATTCATGGCGTGAATATATTCCAACACGGGCAGAATTTGCAGCATCAGCTGGGTAACTTCTACCTCAGAAAATCGCAGTCCCTGACGTTTGCGAGTATCTAATAAAGCACGATAACTTTGCCCTTCTACGTAATCTTGCACCAAAAACAGGTGTCCTTCCTCATCCACCTTGGTGCGGAACAGTTCGCGAAAGCGAGGAATTTGGGGATGTTGCAGTTTGTAGAGGACGCCTGCTTCTCTCTCAAACAATTCTGATGCTTTTTGCAGTGCGTAAGTACCGCGAACTTGGGGCGCAAATTCTTTGAGAACGCAATGTTCTCGGAAGCGGTTAAGGTCTTCAGCTAGATAGGTGCGTCCGAAACCGCCGTGTCCGATTTCGCGTACAATGCTATAGCGATCGCCCAGCACCACACCTGGATAAATACCCTTACCGGCAGGTTGATTCAGCTTCTCGCCGCACTGCTGACAGTACATATTAGTGGCAGCGTTCTCGTGTCCTTTACTGCAATAGTTTTTTTGCATTCTCAAAACCTTTAAACCCACATTGCACTTCTAGCCCTACGTTGTTTATGCCTAGCGATTTGGCGTCTGCTTTGATTTGTGCCTCATTGAGCGTAGAAGCATTACGGAATCGACGTTTAGTGCTACTGGTAATGTCGTATTGAAATAAACCATATTCATAACAAACTTTAAGTTTTGGACTCAACTTAAAGTCTTGGGTTATAGGGCATTATACAACATAGCGTGAATAAACATCTGCTGGAATAGGGGTTCCTGCCGTTGCCGACCCAGGCATTTCGTGGGCTAATTCTTTAGTGAGATCCCAGCAGACCGCCGATTTGCTAGAGTGGGTATCGCAGTTATAACTGTATACTCTACTGTTCACTGTTCGCCGTTCACTGCTAACAGTCAGCGGTCAACAGTCAACAGTACTGCACTTCAGTCTGCTAGTTGGTTATTAGTTTAATAGTTTTTTATCGTCACGTTTTACCTTATTCCAGGGAGATAGTGCGTTACGAAGATAGCTAACGCAGGATAGAAAATATTCAACTCACTCGGCTTCTTAGATATGCAAGACAAAAATTCTGCGATCGAACAAGTTTTATTGCGATTCCAGCATGACGTGGAAAATTCCCGCAAACAACTGTCTGCTATTGTCTTCACCCCTGGAAATCATTTGTGGTTAGGTTCCGATGAAACGTCAAGTCTCGAACGTTTGTTTTCTACTAATGGCAAGACATTTGAGAACCACGAACGCTTTAAGTTAGCAGATTTTATCACTTTACCGATCGATACAGAAACCGAAGTTGATATTGAAGGCATCGATTATGCGGAAAACTACCTTTGGTTAGTAGGTTCTCACAGCCTCAAACGCAAAAGAGCCAAGTCCGATAAATCCGATCTGGAAAATATCCGCAGATTAGAAAAGATCGAACCTGAGAAAAACCGCTTTTTATTGGCACGAATTCCTGTACTTGCCGAAGAATTACAAAAGTCTTGTCGCCACCCAGAAAATCCGGATAGAGAATTGAGGGCTGCTACATTAGAAACAACCAAAAGCGGCAATTTACTCACCGATGCGTTGTTAGAAGATCCTCATATAGCTCCGTTTTTAAAAGCGAATATTCCGGGCAAAGAGAACGGGTTTGATATTGAAGGATTAGCTGTTTATAAGGAGAAAATTTTTCTCGGTTTGCGTGGCCCAGTGCTGCGCGGTTGGGCGATCGTCCTGGAAATCCAGGTAGAAGAAAGCGCTCCCAATACTTTGAAACTAAAAAAAGTAGATGGAAAGCTATACAAAAAACATTTTCTTGACCTTTCTGGGTTAGGAATTCGCGACTTGCGTGTCGATGGCGAAGATTTGTTGATTTTAGCGGGGCCAACAATGGATATAGATGGCCCGGTGAAGCTTTACCGCTGGCAAAATGGCGTAAATGTATCTGACGATGTGCTGTCAAAACCGAAAGCAATTTTAGATATTCCTTTTGGCGATCGCGAAGATCATGCTGAGGGAATAGCGTTTATTTCTAACCCTGAAAAGCCAAAATCGCTGCTTGTGGTTTACGATTCGCCAGCTAAGAAAACAAGACTTCAGGGAGATGACGGCGTTTTAGCTGATATCTTTCAGCTTTAAAAGTCCCGGTTGAATAGCCATAGTTAAATTAGGTACGTAGTTGCGCTTTAGCGCCCTTATCCGGAGCGAAGACAGCGCAACTACATACCTAAGATATTTTATTATCGCTGAAGTTTAAATTATTGGGAATTGCTACCATACTGGAGTTTAGACATCCCACCTGTGGTGCGATGTCTAAACTCCAGTATGGTAGCAGAGTGACAGTTGTGGTAACAAAAGGTATAAGGTATAATCTGTCTTGTGCTGCTCTTTTAGTCGAATTATTGAGATTGATTCCTAATCAGCCTCTGAATTATCAAGGATTTGGCCAAAAACCTGCTGAACCAAGCCTTGACTAACAAAAACTTGCCAAAAGCAGCCAGAAGAGCAATATCTTTTTAATAAAAAATAATATAGCTCAATTCAAGAGTTGTACTAAGGAGTAATTTCAATGACGGTTTTTTATGTTTATCTCACAAAGCAGTGTAGCGATGATGCTACTAATCATGGGGTCATCGAAGATATTAAAAAGTTTGCTGAAAAGCTAGAAAAAGATCAAAGTACAAGAGGACTCGATCCATTTCCGAAACCATATTGGAAAAAAGCAGTGGCAAAAGGTCGTATTGTTATTGAAGAGTATCCTCTGAATGAAGAAGATATCATCCTGCTGTGTCTATCCCGATATTTTGTGCGAGGGGATCGAGAATATGAACTTTTTTGTGAAGATCCAGAAAAATTTGGGAATAAAAACAAGATTTCTGAATCTGAAGTAAAGGAAATTATTGAGCAAAGAAAACAGCAACCAATTACTCCCAAACAAGATCTGTCGCATATTGAGCTTCAGTATCTTCAATCGACATCAAGCCATCATTTGACTGATGACGTTGTATTTTTAGAAAGTTATGACTGGGTTGAGCGTATATCTCAGGAGGATATCAAAGATTATCTTTTACGCTATTACGACTTAATCTTTAATAGTTTAATTTCTAAGATTGCAGACGGAGAATGGACATCCGAGGGAGATTTGGTCGAAGACTCCAAGAATTCTAAAATTAAAATTCTATATCGGTATTTTCCAGAACACAGGAGAATATTATTAATATCTCCCCTAAACGCAAATAACAATAACGATCAAGAAGAGTTACGAGAAAAGTATAAAGATATTTTAGGTAATTCACAAGTAGAACTTGAAAAAATTGTCCGTCGGAGTCGCCGTGCCTACCCTTCGCTCATTACATATTTTGACGATACCTGGATGCAAGTTCAGAAAAGTGCTGAGGCTAATTTGGCCTTGTCACCCGAAGAAGAGAGTATTCTGGAACTAATATCAAATTCTGGTTCTGGAAGTTTGAAATATCCATTATTTATCAATGGACGACCAGGTAGCGGTAAATCAACGATCCTCCAGTATCTATTTAGTGAGCATTTAACTCAGTACCTCAAAATCAGTGATAGCAATTCATTACCGAATCCACCGTTATACCTAACCTATAGTACTCCTCTTCTGAAGCAAGCTCGCTCATGTGTAGAAAATATTTTAAAATGTGGTGCAAAACATATTGAGGATGGATATAACCTACAAGACAATCAGAAACTGGAACATATATTACAGCAAAGTTTCCGTGATTTTCATAAATTTTTGCTTGAACAACTTCCTGTTCAATTGAAGGAGAATTTTGTGCCTGCCAACTATATTAACTTTGAGCGGTTCCGCAAAGAATGGGATATTAAGCGAAAATCACACCCTGAGTCCAAAGTGCGTAAGATTAGTTCAGAGCTTGCATGGCACGCAATACGAACATTTATCAAAGGTATGCAAAACGAGTCTGGTGCGGAAATCGATCCGGAGTTTTATGAATTTGAATTGGATCGTGATGCAAAATCTATCTCCGATAAAACATTTAAATTAATTTACCACAATGTTTGGGAGAAATGGTATAAACCACGTTGCGAAGAAGAAGGCTGGTGGGATGACCAAGACCTTGCTCATAAAGTTTTGGAGCATTCAACGAATGAACTATCGCGCTATCCAGCAGTGTTCTGTGACGAGGCTCAGGATTTCACTAGCATTGAACTTGAGTTGATTGAGCGTTTATCTCTTTATTCTGACCGCAAATTACCTAGCCATCGTGCTAAGGATGTTCCGTTTGCCTTTGCTGGCGATCCTTTTCAAACGTTGAACCCCACTGGATTCAACTGGAATGCAGCGCAAGCGAGCTTTCACAAGAATATTGTTCAGCAACTCGATAGCAGCGGTTCTGCCAAACTAAAATTTAATTTTCAAGAACTGTCCTTCAATTACCGCTCATCAGAACAAATTGTCAAGCTGGCAAACTTAATTCAGCTTTTACGAGGGAGGCTGCTACGTATTAAAGGGCTACGTCCACAGCAAAGCTGGACGGGACAAGAAACCATCAGTCCTGTATGCTTCCGCGCCAATGATGCAAGTTGTCAGAATGCTATTCGAGAACAAGAGGAACTGGTTATCATTATTCCTTGTCAAGAGAACGGCGAACAGGAATATGTCAAAGGCGATAATTTTCTTTCTAGTTTTGCTTTAGAGAATGAGCAGGTTTTCAGAAATATTTTAAGTCCAGCAAGAGCTAAAGGATTAGAGTATAAGCGTGTATTGCTATATAAATTTGGTGAAGAAGTAATAAAACGAGTGCCGGAATTGCTGCAACATATTAATGACCCGAATCGTGAACCTCCTGAGATTGACAAACGTTTAGAATGGGAGTATTTCCTTAACCAATTTTATGTTGCAGTAAGCCGCGCTCGCAAACGTTTGTTTATCGTAGATTCCGATCAAGCACTAAATGAGTTCTGGAAATTTACAGACATCCAAAAACAACGTGAACTGCTTACCTTATATCAAAATATCAATAGTAATGAACAGTGGAGTCTTGAAAACATAGGTGGCATAATAAAAGGTGACGACAGTAGTTGGTCAGACGATCGTGATGATCCCTTGAGATTAGCTGAGGATTATGAGGCTCAAGGCCGTAGCCAACGAGATGAGTATCTGCTAAATCTTGCTAGATCGAACTATCATCGTGCTAACCGTCCTGAGAAAGCCAACCTTTGTCAAGCAGCAGCCTATGAATTTAGCGAAGATTTTGCAAAGGCAGGTAATTTATTTAAAGAGCTAGGGCGAGCCAACGATGCTTGTCGGTGCTATTGGTCTGGAAAAGATGCACCTGCAATTACCAACTTGTTTGAAAGCTTTCCTGAAATTGCCAACGACCCACGCTACATAGCATCAAGTGTAATTACACAGAATCAAAATACCGTTCAACGAGTTGACCCTCTACTGACTGCGTTAGAAAATGTTCAATCCCTAGTATCTGAGGGTTCCAGGGAAATTAGTGCATGGCAGTGGTTTTTTGAGGAACTTATTACTAAAGTTGAGCAGGCTATTGAACCGAGCAGCG
Source organism: Aerosakkonema funiforme FACHB-1375 (assembly GCF_014696265.1). Classification (GTDB taxonomy): domain Bacteria; phylum Cyanobacteriota; class Cyanobacteriia; order Cyanobacteriales; family Aerosakkonemataceae; genus Aerosakkonema; species Aerosakkonema funiforme_A. The sequence continues at coordinate 8,393 of NZ_JACJPW010000130.1, forward strand.
AAGATGCTCGTTCAAGCTGGAGACCGTTAGTTGAAGGTGTAATCACAACTTTAAATCGCCTAAATTTTTCTCCGAAAGATCATTCAAATATTGCTAAGCTGTATTATTCAGTTGGGGAATTTCAAAAAACTGTCACATACTGGGCGGAATATTCTCGTACTCAGAAAAAGCCACAGCAGCCAATCTGGGTTACTCGATCGTGGGCTAAAATAGAACCCTATCCCCAAAATATTAAATATTATCATCAACTGCAAGATTACAAGGCTGTAATAGACGCTTGGCGAAGTGCCGATCGCCCTATTTCTGAAACACCAGTCAACCTGATTCTTGAATGTGCTGGAAAAATTGGCGATCTTGCGGCAATTCGTTCTCTACTTCCTGCCTGCAATGACATTGGTAAAGTCACTGACCTTATCAAAGAAACTAAAAGCGAGTTGATTAATGAAGCATTTGGAGCTATTATTGTTGCTTTTTTCCAATGTCTAGAAAAAAATAGCGATTGGTCTAATATTGTTAGGTTTGCTTGCGAGCGTAAATTAGATTTAAAAAATTTAAAGGGTGTCCAAAAACAGCAGTATGAATCACTATATGAACAGTTAGAAAAAGTAAAAATAGAACAATATGTTACCATTGCAGCGGCTGTGCGTGTGCTTGCTAGATCGGAGCGTTTGGCTGCTGAGGCTGCTGAAAAGCGCGATTATAACCAAATAATTTCAAATTTTTTGGAATCGTACTTAATCGTAGACGACCATACAACAGAAAAACAAGCGATTATGCAATCAGTTCATAGTATTATTGAAATCAAGGAAGTAGGAGCGGCTTTTGAAAGGGCTTTCAAGCTAACTTCTGCTCTTAAATACTATGACCAATTGTTTAAAAATGATAGCTTTACAAAGAAGTATCTTGCTCCATCAGACGAAGACATACTGTTTGCTCAACGGCGTTGGATCAAATGTAAATATCGTCTTGCCGATCTTCCTGAGACAGCGCAAGACAAGATAAAAGCCGATCGGCTTAGAAAGGAAGCTGACCAGTTGGCAAACAAATTTGGTATATCTAATGATCCTGAGACAGATTACCCAGAACTGGGTGCGATCGCAGAACTGAATATTCCTACTTGTCAAAAAGAGAACTTTTCAGAACCATATCAACCAGAGACAATAGCACCGAACGCGATCGCTCTAACGGGAGAATCGCCTGAACCAGAAAAACTATCAACATATTTCTCCGTGAAAGGAGAACTAGAACTGGTTGTTAAAGATTTAAAGTTAAAGGTGGAGATAAAAATGCAAAAGCAGAGGGTTTCCCTTACACGAGTAGATACTGAAGATCACGTTTCTTGTAGTCCAAAGAAGGTCTCTAGTGAGGATGTGTCAGTAGAACAGTTACAAGATATTAGTTCTACAGTAAAAGTTTGGGAAATTAAAGAATGGAATATTCAATGTGAAATTCAAGCCTATGCAAATAATTGCATTATTCGGCTAAAAACGAGTGAAGGCAAACCGATTATTGGCTTTGAATTACCGAAAATATCAAGCTGATCTCATTTTAACTAGACTTTAGACAGTCGTGCCGCTGTGCCATAGTCTAAAGTCTAGACCCTACAAATAGCCCATAAGAGTCTGCGATCGTGCGCTTTGGAGAACTACACCAATTTGATTGTTGAATATTTCCATATAGCGCAGATCTGTTTCATTAAAACTAGCTTTAAAATAATCGGGAACTTTGGGCCATTCCGCAGAGTTATACTCTGGAAAATCACCGCTTTTGCGTTTGTTGAGTAATTGGGTGACACCAAGCAATTCACCATCAAAACCCAAAACTGGCATACATAATAAGCTACAAGTGCGATAACCTGTTTCTCGATCGGTTTTTTTCGCATTTTCGGCGCTGGGTCGATCGTACAAGTCAAATGGTATAATTAATGGCTGGCAAGATTGAGCGACTTGTCCGACAAAACCAACGCCTATTTTACATCGCAGTTCCCCTAGTTCTGGTAGTTCTGTCCATAATTCACCTGTGTTGCGATCGACTAACCAAAGGGTACTGCGATCGGCATTGGTGAGTTTTTTTGCTTCCGACATAACGCGCTGGAGTATTTCTTTGGAATTGCAACTGCTTTGGCTAACTGAACTAATTGCTGACCACAATGCTTTGAGCGCTCGTTGCTTTTGAATTGTTTTGATTTCTCGATAAAAAGATTGGAAACCTTCCAAGATCGGTAACATTGAGCTAGTGCGTTGCGAGAGCCGATCGAAATCCGATTCCGTGAAGCCATTGGGGTCAGCCGATTTTGGATTTTGGATTTGGGATTGTGGATTGCCTAATAAATCATTACTAGCTAAGTGGGGATATATTAATTTTTTGGTTAATTCGACAATGGCAACAAAATCTCCCCCTTCGTTCCACAGGGGAATAACATAAGTATTACAAATATGCTTATAATTATGTAAATCATTCCACCATTTTACATTTAATTGCATGGGTTTTCTTGATTGGCAAGCGATAATTTGTCCTGCTATCCCTTCCTCAGCAAGAAGAGTAATTTCTGTGGGCATACCTCCTCCATCTTCCAAAATAACCGACCAAAGTGTGTTGTTGTCTGCATTGAATAAGAAAATATTTACTTGTTCGGCATCCACTAATTTAGCTATCGATTGAGTAAGAAGATTCAGCATATTATAGAGTGCATTGTACCAAGATTCATCATCCTGGTTGCCTACAGCATTGCTGAGCATCACTAAAGTATTATGCACAACTTCTTTGGATTTACTTTGGGCGATTTGTTTAAGCGTTTCGTGGGTTTTAGCGTACTGAAGAATCACGCCAGCGCGTTCGTTGAAAACCTGCATACAGTGGCGATCGTTCTCGTCAAAGCTAGCCTTGAATTGTTCGGGTGCTTTCGGCCAATCGGCTGGGTTATATTCTGGAAAATCTCCTGATTTCCGTTTATTGAGTAATTGAGTTACACCCAACAATTCGCCTTCAGGATTTAAAACTGGCATACATAACAAACTACAAGTGCGATATCCCGTTTCTTTATCGGTTTTTTTAGCATTAGAAGCATTAGGATGGTCGTACAAATCAAAGGGAATAATGATCGGTTCGCGGGATTGAGCGACTTGACCTGCAAAACCAACGCCAATTTTGCATCGCAGTTCCCCTAAATGGGGAAGTTCCGTCCACAAGTCACCGCGATCGCTATCCACCAACCATAACGTACTGCGATCGGCATTCATCAGTTTCTTTGCCGCATCCATCACCCGTCGGAGTATTTCTTTAGTATCCAAATTGCTTTTATCGAGCGATCGGGTAGCTTCTGCAAGCGCGGCGGTTGCTCTTAGTTTCTTAGTAGCTTTATATGAAGAACGACAACTTTCCAAAATCCTTTGAATAGAAGGAACAAAAAAATTCAATCTTTCTCGGTCTACTTTTGTAAAACCATTTTTATCAATTTTCTGGGACAAATCCTCATTGAGGTTATCGGGTTGCTTCAATTTGTTAAGTAACTGGATAATAGAAACAACTTCTTTGCTGTCGTTTAATATTGGAATAGCTAATAAATTGTAGGTGTGATATCCATATTTTTTATCGAACTCTTTGACGAGAACGGAACGCGGGTCTTGGTAAAGGTTGGCCCGAATATTAATAAATCTCTTTGTTTCGGCTACTTTGCCAGCCACGCCTTCTCCTACTTGTAGCTGAATATCGAGGAATTCATCTCCTTCATTTTCAGCCACAAGCGACCAAAGTTCGGTTTTTTCTTCATTTAGTAAATAGATAGTGGCGCGGTCTGCACCCAGTAAATCTCCGATTTGCAAAGTGATATGGCGCAGCACCTCATAGAGGTCTCGATCGGAACCTTTACCTTCAGCTATTTGACCGAGCTGAGATACTAAAAGTTTTCTTTCTAATTCTGCCAGGGTTTTGATAAATTCCGCGTCGCGGGGGTCAACTTCTGGCTGTGTTGGGTTTAATGCTTTGTCAACCCAATTTTGATTAAATACGGACTCATAAATGCGATTGCGTACTTTTAATTTGCCTTGATGTTTACCTACTAAACCTGACAGTTGCAGTTCCATTTGTTCGGCGCTGTCATCGGCGACGATCCCCTCGTTCCCAGGTTGAACCTGGTAACGATTTGACCAAGGCTCTGCCTTGCTAACACGAGATTGTAGAATTTGCTGATATAATTGCAGCAGCTTAATACAGCGCTTATCATCCCGAAGAATGCGATCGCGTATCGTTCGCAAATGTTCTGGTTCGTCTTGGCTTTCCCAATTTTCGATAATGCTCGATCGCACCAATCTTTCCACCCATTCCACCTCACCGCCATCGGGAATAGTATCATCAGAATCAATGATTAATTTACACAACTTCTGAGTTAAAAAAGGCTGTCCCCCCGTCCAACTCAACACAGCTTCTAGCAATTTATACGGATTTTCCGATTTAAATTTCAATCCTTCTGTCAGCGGTTCTGCTTCTGGTAACTGAAAGCCATTGAGTTCGATCGCTTCGCCAAAATTGAAAGGAGTACTGTTATTTCTCTCTCTGATTAAATCGGAAGGCGATGCCACTCCTAATATGGCAAAAGTCAAGCGATCGTATTCTGGTTGTTCCGCTCGATTGTTATGGCAAGCCCGAATTAAACTGAAAAAATCATTTGCCGAAAATGGTAATCTGAGTACGCTATCAATTTCATCGATAAAAATGACAATATTTTTCCCAAACAGCGACGGATTAGTTAGCAAGACCTCTTTGATAAACTTACTCAATCGCTTGATGGGCGAAAGTCTGCCATGCTTCCCCCACCAAGCATCAAAGCTACCGATTTGCTCTGTCAGATTAAAACTATCTACTAATGTATCGGTGATACTGCCAAAAAACTCGCTTCTGGTGATATCCGGACTGATAATCTCTGTCAAATCGATCGCAGCACAGGCAATTCCCCCATTTTTTAGCCTTCTCATTGTCTGCACGAGCAAACTAGACTTACCCATTTGTCGGGAATTTAGCACATAACAAAATGTGCCTTTTCTCAAATGGTCAAACAGCTCGTAATCTGCCTGTCGCCAAACGTATGTAGGCGCATCCGGGGGTAAACTTCCACCAACTTTGTATTCGTAATTCATAGGCTAATTTACTATAACGGCATTCCAGCTTAAATACCCATTCAACAATTCATATTACCGAATATTGATGAAGTCCAAGGATCTAATCAGTTCTTGTAGGCTGGGAACTCTGAGGTCATGATTTTCCCAAGTCAGAGCCATTTTTAGGAGCGAGTATTCCATTGCTAAGTACCAACAAAACGATCGCGAAAATATTGCCTTGTGTGTTAGTAGCCGATCGCAATTTTAATCCGACAGACCTGCTGACTGTAAAGCTTGTGCAAGTAGTTCCGTTAATTGTAGCGTCTCCGCCCATTGGTTGAGATAAACTTTGTCTAGCTGTTCGCCTTGCAACTTCATTACTCCCAAAATGTCGCGCCATTGCTTTTCCGATTTAAATCTCCCCATTCGATACCAGATGAGTTTCTGCAATATGATGTCTTCGGATGTCGGTAAAACTATTACTCGGTCAGGGTCTTGTCGGATAACTCTAGCTTGGCGACGCTGGAATTCTGCTTGATTAAATGGTTGATCTTTGAGAATAAAAATATCAATTTTTCCAAGAGATTCGTTGTCAATTAGGTTAAAGGACTCTTGCGAGCGAATCGCCTCTCGTACAGCAGTTTCTGATACAGAAAACCTCGGTTGCACCGCCTGGATTAGGCTTTCAACCTTTTCAGGACGCAAATCTGCTACCAAGTCAATATCTTGGGTGCTTCGCGGTTCGCCCAAAAGGGAACTAGCTACCGACCCACCTACAAGGTAGGGAATTTCTAGATTGTTTAAAATGTCAGCTACAACAAGCGCTAAAGAAATTGGGTCGGTTAGCATTAGTGGTTGCTCCCATAAAAATGGATAAACAGATAGAATACTCTCGATCGATTGAAAGTCCTCTCCCAGCGTTCGGATCGTAAATTCCCGTCGAATAAAAGCCGGGTCAGCATTTGGATAGCGATACCGAATCGCTAAAAGACACATTTCCCAACAACCCTTAGTCCAACCGCTAATTAGCTCAGCTTTTTTCCAAAACGGAAGCGTGCGCCACAGTCCAAACTGTACCTGTTCGGCTTCTATAGAAGTATCCAGCGATTGCGTGCGATAACCGGGCGCGGACGTGCGAATCAGTGTCATGGCGTCAGTTTCTCTGCTACTTTTGACTATCGAGAAAACGATCGCGAAAATATTGCCTGTACAAATCGTTGCGGATCGTCACCTGATTGCCTTGCAGATGCAGTAATCCGATACTATTTAATTTATATGCGATCGCCGACTTTATCTGTAGGGGTTTATTAGTAGCAACCACCTGTTTAAAACATTCTGCAAACTCTGGATTTCGTTCCAAGTGCCACAAGTGCGATCGCAAATGTTCCCCATAAATTCCCGTATCGGTGGGCGCTTCTTTCAGTATGCCATCCAAACTCATATTTTCCCGCGCCATCTTATATAAAGCCACTCGCACTAAATGAGGATGTCCGCCCACCATTGCCATCAGTTGCTTAACCTGAGTTTCTGTTAAATCCAACCCATGTCGTCGCGCCAAATCCTGTACCTGTGCAGAGTTAAACTCCGGTAACTCGATCGGTAGCCCTACATTAAACGGAGACAAATCTTTACTCAGGGGAATATAAACTTCTGTACCGTGGACAATTACCAGCCGAAAGTTTTTCCAAATATCGCTTTGCTTGGATTTTTCGTGCCAAGCCCGCAGCAAACCGAAAAAATCATCAGCCACTTTCTCTTGGGGAAAAATGCGATCGACTGCATCCAAGCCCAAAACTAAGGGAGTAGCAATTTCGGCTAATAGATATTTTTCAAAGTAATTAGTGCAATTTTTTTTACTGCCTAAAAACTCGCTCCAGCGGCTATCTAGCTGAATCGGTAGCTCTAAGTCATCCGTTACCGTAGCACAAAACCATTGCAAAAATTGATTTAAATCCCAGAAAACTTCCCGATCTGCCAACTCAAAATCTAAAGCTACCGAACGATAACCAAGTCTTTCTGCTTGTTGCAGCAACCTCGTCATCAGAGATGTTTTTCCCATTTGCTTGGGAGCTTTGATGCGAATTAAGCTTCCCGGTTTGGCAATTTCTTCATAAGCGCGTTCTTCGATCGGCGGGCGATCGATATAAAATTCCGAAGCCAGATCCAGCGAACCTCCCGGTAACTCAAGATGGGAATTGATGATTGGTAATTGGTAATTCTGCTCTGCCCCTCTGCCCTTCTGCCCCTCTGTCCCTCTGCCTCCTACCGCTCTGTTCCCCCTTAATTCCTCCAAAACTAACCGCACGGTTTTAATGCTGACTTTTTTCTCGGTAACATCTGATAGCAGCTTCCATAACTTGGGAGCTATTTCTCGCTGTATAGTGTTACTGCTATAACCAGCCACTTGGATATCCTTTAGTTTCTCACCTAGCAAAGCCTGCCGAAGTATATTTTTTTGCACATCACTTAAAGGTTCTCCTGTTTTTTGGGCGATCGAATTATCTGCAAGTTCTACAAGTTTTAATACCTCGACCCGATCCATTACGCACCCAAGTATAAGTATTTACTAACTAGAAAGTCGTCAAGCAATGGGAGAAACCGAGTTTCTTGGGCTGAGAGCAACAGAATCAAAAGGTTTGCCGATCGCAGAAACCCGGTTTCTTACCGTCTTTAACGAATTCTTGACCGATCTTCTAGGATAACATGAATTTTCTGAATTTTCTGAAAAAATCTAATTACTCACCAATTAGCTAATGAAAAAATCATTGAATTTTATGAGTTAAACTCCTGAGTATTTTTAACATAAAGATCCTGTTAATATAATATAGTTAATAAATGAAACCACAGACAAAACAATTTTTAGTAAATAATTACAACCGATATAGTTGAGATTTTAGCATTAAAATCAAATCTCAAATTGCCAATAAATTGCTAGTCTGCGGTCAAACAGATTCCCTGTCGGCTCTGAGTAAAAGGTATCATTCAAAAATGAGAAATTCAACAGCCACGGCATTAGCCACCAGAAAGTCAACATTTTATGAATTGATTGCCCCTCTCAACAAAGAAAACTTTAAGAAAGAGCTAAAGGAAGTAGAAAAACAGTTTAAAACCGTCCACAGAACGCTGTCAATGTTAAACTTTGACAGCCAGAACTTTAACGGTGTTTTAACTGAAATGGTAACGGCGATCGCCTTAAAAACAGGCGAACTTTTGCGTGCCGATCGCACCACCATCTATCTGTTGGATGAAGCGTCGAACGAACTGTGGTCTTTGATCGCCAAAGATGATGAAGGCAATGGTTCTCTAGAAATTCGCATACCAGTCGGACAAGGGATTGCCGGAGAAGCTGCCAAGTTGAAAAAAGCGATCAACATTCCCTTCGACTTTTATCAAGACCCACGGGCGACCGCAGCTAAAGAGTTAGACAAAAAACATCATTACCGCACCTACACCATGCTAACGCTGCCCCTCTTGAACGATGAGGGAGATTTGGTGGCAGTTGTCCAGCTAGTGAATAAATTAAAAAAGAATTACGCCTTCGGAGAATCCTTGCGGGAAAGAATCGATCGGCAAGGCTTTACCTGGGATGACGAAGTTTTGTTTGAGGAATTTTCCCCGTTAATTCGGCTAATTTTGGAAAGTTCCCGTTCTTTTTATGCGGCGACGCAGAGACAGCGTGCAGCCGAAGCACTTTTAGAAGCGACGCGATCGCTTGCTTCCAGTAGCTTGGATTTAGATTCAACCCTCAAGCGGGTGATGGACGCAGCGCAAAAACTGATGAATGCCGATCGCAGCACCCTCTGGCTATTAGATCCCGATCACAAAGATCTGTGGGCGAATATTCAACAGCCAGATGCTTCTTTTAGAGAACTGCGAGTCCCAATTGGCAAAGGGTATGTCGGTAAAGTTGCCAAATCCGGTAAACCTCTGAATATTCCTTTTGACTTATATAAAGACCCCGATTCCGAAGTTTCTCAACAAGTTGACCAGATCAACGGTTATCGCACTTGCAGCTTATTGTGTATGCCAATTTTTAACGCCGACGGCGAGTTAATTGGCGTCACTCAACTGGTCAACAAACGCAAACAAGGCGATTTTCCTCCCTACAACCCAGAGGATTGGCCCCATGCACCGGAGTTCTGGAAGGCGAGTTTTAATCGCAGCGACGAAGAATTTATGGAGGCGTTCAACATTCAAGCTGGTGTCGCCATCCAAAACGCTAAGTTGTTTGAAAAAGTCAAGCAACAGTACGAGACGATCCAGCAACAGTATGCCAAGATTCAGCAACAAGAACAGATGCAGCGAGATATTCTCCGCAGTCTGACAAATGGGGTAATCTCCACCAATGCAGCCGGGGAAATTATCGCCGCTAATCCCAGCGCCAAGAAATTGCTGGGTTTTAACAATGGAGAATCTTTAGAAGGGAAATCCATCTGCGAGGTAATTCGGATCAAAGAAGGTGACTTTAGCAGCTGGTTTGGGGCAGCTTTAAAGGGACGCGATCGCAAAGCGCGACACCAGTATTATCCAGATCGGACTTTGTTATCTACCGATCTGGAGTCCCGCAGCGTGCATTTATCGATTAATTCGATCGCCGATGCTAGCGATGCTTCCAATGTTTACGGCGCTTTAGTGGTGATGGATGATATCAGCGACGAGAAGCGACTCAAGAGTACGATGTACCGCTACATGACTCAAGAGTTAGCCGAACAATTGCTACAAAGTGGGGATGCTAAGTTGGGAGGCGATCGCAAAGAAGTATCCATCTTATTCTCCGATATTCGCGGCTACACCAACTTAGTGGAAAACATGGAAGCCGAAGAAGTCGTGAGTATGCTTAACGAGTATTTCTCGGCAATGGTGGAATCCATATTCAAGCATAAAGGCACCCTGGATAAGTACATCGGCGATGCGATTATGGGCGTGTTCGGTTCCCCAGTACCCCTACGGGATCATGCTTGGAGAGCAGTGCAAACAGCTTTGGAAATGCGATCGAATCTGGCAGAATTCAACGCTCGTCGTCAAGCTGCCAATCAGCAATCCATTCGCATTGGCGTTGGCATCCATTCTGGCGCTGCTATCAGCGGTAATATCGGTCACCAACGACGAATGGAGTTTACCGTTATTGGCGATGATGTTAATTTGGGTTCCCGTTTGGAAGGCACCTCAAAATTGTACGGCTGCGATCTTGTGATTAGCGGCAGTACCTATACTCCCTGTGCAAATCGCATTTGGGTGCGCGAACTCGATATCGTGCGGGTGAAGGGAAGAACTCAACCGGTATCGATATACGAGCTCGTTGGGTTGCGTTCCGATCCAATTCCAGCCAAGAAACAGCAAACGATCGAACTTTACGAACAAGGTCGCGAGTTATATCTCCAGCGCAACTTCGATCTGGCATTGCAAAAGTTTGATGCAGTGCTAGCGATCGACAGTCACGATAAAGCAGCTCTGTTGCATCAGCAGCGTTGTCGCAGCTGGATGAATACCACCCTACCAGATGACTGGGATGGTATCGAAACGCTTACCGAAAAATAGGCGAGCTGGTTTGAGCGAATCGCCTATTCTCAGTTGGGAATTGGGCAATTGGGAAAAAGCTGATTATTCATCCCAAATCCGCTTTGATGACCGCCTTTATCTCGCTCGGCTGTTGTAGAGACCTTTCATGAAGTCTCTACAATGAAATGGCCAAAAATTAAAGGGGGTAACAAACCCGGATTTGGGATCGTAGGGCTTACGCAAATAAACCCTGTTTCCAGACTTATGTCTTAAAGAAACGCGATGTGGAACGTAAGTCCTAGAATTAATAACTCATAACTTCCCGACGCCCGACGCTTTTACCGCGCCACCTCGTCCTCAGTCTCTACGCTCAACTACAATTAAGCTTCTTCTTCTTCTTCTCCTCCTTCAGTATCCGCATCTCGGTCAAGTTGAATCAAACGAATGTGCTTGTATCCGAGCCGAATTTCAAACTCATCACCTGGCTTTAATCCCATTGCCTGGGTGTAAGCAGATCCGATCACAATTTGACCGTTCTTATGTACGCTCACCCGGTAAGTCGCTTCGCGACCGCGACCATCTTTCTCACTTTCTGGCTCTAAAGCAATGCCTTTAGCTGCCAGTACAGCATCGTAAAAGTCTGTCAGATTGACGCGGACTTGGTTACTTTTGGTCGTGGTGTAGTAGCCACAAGCCTTAGCGGTTTCCCGGCGCGATAGATGGGAAAGTTCTTTGACTTTTTGAAGTAGAGCTTTCCCTGATAATGGCGCTGTTGCAGTTTCAGCCATAAAATTGCCTCTGACTAAATTTCACTTCTTTTGCATTATTGAACCATATACCATTGTTCATTAAACATCAACTACTGCGGTGAATTCTTTTCTCTGTTGTTAAAACTTATCATTTTCGCCAAGACCGCTCTCTAAGTAATCTTGGCCAAGCGCTTAGGCATTTAACAGTGTAATGACGGCGAGGGAAGCCAGAGAATTTTTTTGTAGCTTGTTGAGGATGAGTGGCGATCGCACGGATGGTGAGGGGAGAATAAGTGGAATTGGGCTGCTGTTGAACTCGCCGATCCCAGTGGCGAGCGCTCTTTTTCGCATAGGTAATCGTAGCTCGTGCGGCGACTTTCCTATGTTCTTGTTGAGGAATCCTCTCCCACTTCACAAGTAACGCCGAGTTGCCTTCACGCCATAATGGATGGGGGCAGCACAAGCGCAGAGGAGATCTACCAGCAGAGGGAAAAGAGTATTGGCTAGGAATGCAACTTGGTATCACTGCGAAACATTCCGATACGCTCTTTCTTCTCAAATGGAAATTCCGATTCTCGTTAAAATTTCCCCAACAGGGAACGGGAACCGTAAAAAAGGATATTTATTTTACTTAGAGAGGATTTAATCTAGAGTTGGCAGATTGGCTAAATCCTCCCCACTGTTTGCATAGCAAACAGGGGTTTTTGGGGTGCTAGTTTATTTGCAGTCTTAGGGCAAGCTTTACCGCAAGCAGCTGGCGAGCTAGATGCAACCGGAAACAATACTACACATTAGAGTAGACTCATGGCATTTTTTGCGATCGCATTCTCTGACACTTCATTCTCCTTTAAAAAGGGTTCCATTCTACCGGCCCTCGATTGGTAGCTTCTCCCATGCTTTGCCACCTTTGAGTCTCCGATCGATTTGTTTCTCTGATTGCCTGTAGTTGCCCTGCGATCATCGCCTGCATTTGTTCTAATTCCTCACGGCTCCACTTATAGATGTGCGGTGCAACATCTTTAGGAGTGAGGTCGTGGGGAGTGCGCTCTTGTTGCATATTGTTGGCCCTTTTTGCAATTGATGCCTCGATTATTCCGCTCGCTAGCTACTAATCCAAAAAGCATCATAATTACCAGCTCGTGGGTTAGCAATATTTTTAGCTAACCCATAAGCAGACTATATGTGTGCTAAGTCCTTTCCTTACTCGCTGTCAGTTATGGGAATCTTTACCCGCGTACTGTCCGCAACGGATGTGGAATTGGATTTGATAAAACAAATAATACCCTTTTCGGTTCCTCGTGTCACGAGCGCACCACATTTAACCGGTGCGGGTAACAAAGATTAACAAGCACTCCTGGGCGCACGTTTTGGTATGAGAAGTAACAATTGTGTTCAATCTTACAAGCATACTTAATAATAAACTCGTTCTTGCGGTAGAAAATAAGCTTGTTCCTGCGGTAGAAGTTTCCGGAAATAACAAAAGTTAACTTACATAGTAAGGACAGCTGAATCCAAACCTCGATAACTCCAAAAAGGGCGAAAGGTAGATGATGGCGTGGCAAAAGCGATCGCAAGAGCTCTGCGGCTAAGCTCACTTGTCGGAGCAGCTATAACCTGCCCAATCCAAACCGAGCTAAAAAAACTCATCTCATCCTACCCTCAAACCTTAACGGGGTATAAACAGCATCAAGTCTGTGTAAGACTTGGTTGGGGACTGCGGGCAACATACACCTGATGCTTGGGAGAACGAAAGAGATGAGAAAATATCAGTTTCATGACGAATACACTTTATCAGAAACAGCCGTAGAACTTGGCAAAAAAGCTATGCAGTTAGGGCTAATTCGTAGTTTTGTCGTGCATTACTTTCCAGACAGCAGCCAATTCTATATCCCTAACGAAAACGAATCCGAACCCCTGACACCAGAACGAGCATATCTTCTGCTCAAGAGAATCGTCGAACAATCTGGTAATTAGAAACCCTTAAGACAGTCGAGTGCGATCGCACAATACGGGCAACTCGACATATGGGTTAGGGAATAGGGAGAGCGGGAGAGCAACGCGACCGCAGAATACCCCATAAAAGTAGAAAATGTACATAATACTTCCCCCACTTCCCCACTCCCCCCATCCCCCGCTCCCCCGCTCTTCTCTAGTCCCTA
>NZ_JACJPW010000131.1 GCF_014696265.1 Aerosakkonema funiforme FACHB-1375
AATGTGCTGTTACTATTTTTCGCCGCAGATCGAGGGAATATGCTTTCATTAGCTTTGACTACAACAATCATATCTTATTGTACCTCTTTACAGCGGGAACCGCTGTATCTCTGGCAATGGAGCAAGAATTTTACAATCGAGGTATAGACAAGTTTCGTCAGGGCGACATCTCCGGAGCAATTCACGAATTTAATCGAGTTTTGCGAATAAATCCGCAGTTTGGTGACGCCTACTATCAACGGGGTTTAGCAAAGTTTGATTCCCAAGATATACAGGGTGCAATTGAAGATTACGATCGCGCTTTGCAAATCGATCCTAATAATATAGAAGCTTACTTCGGGCGAAGTCTAGCTCGCTTAGCTTTGGGAAATATTGAAGCAGCAATAGCAGATGCCGATCGCTTACTAAAAATAAATCCAAACTATGCACCAGGTTACAATCTGAGAGCAACTGCTTGCCGGAAATTGGGCAATATACAAGCCGCGATCGCTAACTATAAAAAAGCCGCAGAAATCTACCTAGAACAAAAAGATGTGGCTAAATGCCGTCAGTGTCTAGATAATATTCGCCAGTTACAGCCGCCAAATCCTGCTAATCAAAATCCCAATCACACTAATACTCAATTTAATGCGGAAGATTTTATTGAGCGAGCATATCAAAAAGGAATTTCGGGACAGTACGGTGCAGCAATTGAGGATTTTGATTGGTTGCTGCAACTTAATTATCAAGACGATCGACTTTACTACAAACGAGGTTTGATGCACTCAAAACTCGGATATCATTTACGAGCAATTGATGATTTCGATCGAGCCTTAAGCATTAAACCAAACTTAGCAGAAGCTTATTATCATAGAGGAATTGCTCGTACTGGTTTTGGAGATAAATTTAATGCGATCGCAGATTTTGAACTAGCCGCAAATCTATTTCAAAAAAGAGGAGATTCTGCTAATTATCAAAAAGCTTTAGATGAAAAAATAAAAACCGAAACTTATTTGACAAAAGCGAAAGAAACCTTAAAAGCAAAGACAGATTTATTTCAAGTTAAAATCAAACGTCGCGAAGGTGGAACGCCAGTAATTGATGTGTTATTCAACAATCGGCACGCTTTTGAAATGCTTTTAGATACTGGCGCTTCCCACACCACAATAACCCCACAAATGGCAGCGACATTAAATGTAGTTACTGTTGGGATAGAAAGAGCAGTCATCGCCAACGGACAATTAATTGAATCGCTCATGGGAAATGTAGGTTCAATTGCCGTTGGTGGGATTGTAGTGCATAACTTATTAATAGCTATTGGCGCAATTCCACTTTTGGGACAAAACTTTTTTGGGAACTACGATTTAACTATTAAGCAAGATGTAATCGAATTTCGAGTTAGGTCAAAAACTCAAGCTAGCACCTCAGAAAAATTTACAGAGAATCCCAGAGGCAAAGTTAGCAACGAATTGCAAAGTAAACTACTCACTTTAGTAGGAGGAAATTGGGCTACTGCTGAGCGGTTAATTGAACAAGAAAAGCAAAAAAATCCAGGTAAGTCAGAAAATTGGTATTGGGAAAAAGTGATTTACGATTTAGAACGCGATCGCGGAGTTTATTAATACTAAAATTATAAATTTTGCTCTCACAAATTATCGTAATAAGCTAAATATAACACTTAAAATTAATAACGATCGCGCCAAGCCTAACCGCCTTTGTAAATATCTATTCTTCTTTGCGTCCCTCTGCGAGAACCTCTGCGAACCTTTGCGTTAAAAAAATAATTAAAGTAAGGTGGGCAATGCCCACCCTACAGACATTAAATTCCTAATTTTTAGACCAAATACGCTTTAACAAATCGTAAAAAGGCTGCCAATTATCTTCTTGTACAATTGGCTCCCAAATCGATTCTATCACCGGACGAACTATGACTGTTATGGGATTGCGATCGCACAACATCCCCTCCACCTTATCCATCTCCTCAACAGGCAAACTCTGCAACACCAAATGATATAAATTTCGCCATTTATCGAACAAATTTGACTGCTCAAACGATTGTACAATAGCAGCACCATTGAAAATCTTACTGACATCTTCTCGCCACTTACTAGAAAAGTGCCGCCTTAATTCCGCAAAGAACTCGTGATAACCCACCTGAGTATCATTCAAAAGTTGAACAGTAAGGAAAAACAACTCATCTGCTGCTGCACTTTGCGTTCCCTCAAAACCCAACTTATTGAGCATCAACTGCTTATACATCGATAGATAATGCTCCTCAAACTGTGCCAAAGCAACTTCCATATCAGCTAGAGGAATCACCGCCACCAATGGTTGCTGAAGCATTTCCAAATTCAAATGACAAATACTTGCTTGATTGCTGTAACTATAACGCCCGTAATAATCAAAATATGCCGCCGTAAATTGGGGATTGTAAGTAGGGATAAAAGCATAAGGCCCATAATCGAAACTTTCCCCCGTAATTGACATATTATCTGTATTCAAGACAGCATGACAAAAACCAGCCGCCATCCATTGCGCCACTAATTCTGCCACCCGTTGCACTAATTGTGCGTAGAATTGGGAGTACTTGTCAGGTGTTCCTTGTAAAGCGGGATAATACTGTGCGATTACATGGTCTAACAGCTTTTGAATTAAATCCTTGCGACCGATATATTGCAAACGCTCAAACGTACCAAACCGAATATGCGAACGATTAAAACGCACCATCACCGATGACCGAGTAGGCGAAGGTTCATCTCCCCGCCATAAAGATTCGCCAGTTTCAATCATGCTCAAACAGCGAGATGTTCGCACACCCATTTGGTACAGCATTTCAGCTGCAAGAACTTCCCGCACGCCGCCTTTGAGAGTTAATCGTCCATCACCGCCGCGAGAGTAAGGCGTTCTACCGGAACCTTTCGTACCGAAGTCGTACAATTCCCCATCAGTTCCGCGAACTTGTCCGTAGAGAAAACCTCTGCCATCGCCCAAAAATGGGTTGTATTCGCCAAATTGATAACCGTGATAGCGCAACGCTAAAAAAGGCGATCGACCCTCAAACTTGCCAAAGGCTTCGATGAAATGGTAATCGGTTACTTGTTGAGGATCTAGTCCCAGTAGGGGAAGCAGTCGATCGTTCCGAAACCGCAGCATATGTCTGGGGAATTCAGCCGCTGCGACTCGATCGAAATAATCCTCTCCCAAACCTTCCAACGCCGGTTCATAATTGAGTGTCAGCAAAGGATTGGAGGAATTTGTATTTGTTCCGGTTGTAGCTGAGTTCATTTAAATTCAAATTGACTATTGCTTAAATTTTGCCAGTTATTTACAGAAATTAGACGGCTATGCGAAAAGGGAGGCTATCTCAAAAATAACCCCCCTGCTATAGATTTGTGAGTTGAGTATAATCTACCTTTGACTGCTGGGACGATTTTGTTGCACTTGCTGTTGCAGTCTTTGCAGTTGTTCTGCTGTCAAAACTCCTCGAATTTGCTGGTTAGAAGTTTCCACAATTGAGCGAATCCGATTGATTTTCTCTTGTTCTAAATTAAGGGAACGTAGTGCTGTACCGGGATTTTGGCCGGATTGAACTGCTTGGGCAAATCTATTCCGCTGGTCTGGAGTTAATACCGACTCAATTTGTTGTTGTCTGTTGACAAGAATATCTCGTATTTGTTGCACCTGCCCAGGAGTAAGACCCAATACTTCCTCTACTGTAGCTGGACGATTAGAAGGGTTTGTGGGTTGCGCGGGTTGTGCGGGAGGAGTATTGGGACTGGAGTTTTGTGAAAAGGCAATACCGGGTACAAGAGTAGCTAGGGCTACTGCGGTGGCGGCGAAGGAGATGCGCTGGGCGAGATTAAAAGCCATTCAAGAAAATCCTAAAAAACTGATAAGGATGAGTTTGGGCAGTTACGTTCTGCTAGATTTAGCAGACTGAAAGCGGACATCGGGCTGAGAACCGAAAGGCTTTGACGTTTGCTTGCTGCTACCCTGTTCCCCACAAATAGAGAAGGCTTCCCCTACAGCAGGTTTCTACGATACAGGCGATCGCAGATTCTCCTATACTAATCCTTGCAACTTATGCTGTGGCTCAACAGGTGGGGAGAATTTAGGATTTTTACAAGCGCAAATATAGCGTTCTGTTCCCCAGTTCTAGTTATACTCAGGAGCTGGTAAAATTTGTATGGAAACTAGACGACCAGCTTTTTATTCAAACAAATCTTGGCGCAATCCAACTACTCTGGGGCACAGAGGAAGTAATGCTTGGGAAAGGAACCACCTCTAGGTTGAGTACCGCAAGCAACTCAGTCCAAGTAGACTCGTTCAACCAAGAATCCCCCGATAGGAAATCGGGGGAGTGTCAAAAAAGCAGAACCAACCAGAGCGCAACTGTCAAGCACTTAGAGCTTTTGTTCTTCCACCTGACTGATGCGACGCAAATTCAAAACATCGCTCATTTTCTTAATTTGCACGAAAACACGCTCCAGCTGCTGATAATTTTCGATATCAATGCCCAAATCGATTAAAGCGGGGCGTCCCTCAAAGGTTTTTACCTGCGCGTTGCGGACATTGACATTATTATCGGTTAGACGAGAGAGGATATCTTTAAGAACTCCCACGCGATCGAGTACTTCAATTTGAATATTGACCGGATATGTTTGGGGACGAGCGCCATCCGAGTCGGTGGGATTCCACTTCACAGGTACGAGGCGATCGCCCTGCACGTTTTCCACATTGTTACATCCCTGCCTGTGGATAGAAATACCCCGACTGCTGCGCGTCACCACACCGATAATCGCTTCGCCGGGAATCGGATTGCAACACCCAGCCAGATAATAAAGCAATCCTTCCACTCCTGCGATCGGCGAGCTCGTGCGAGATTGTACCCCACCCTTACTGCCATTAGCAGATGCACTGGAACGCTGCGTTGTGGGAAGCGGCGGTAACACTTCTGGAGCGGGAGCAATAGGTTGCTGAGACTTCACAGCTTCTCGGATACGATTTACCACTAAGTTGAGCGTTACTTCCCCGTAACCCAAAGCAGCCAGTAAATCTTCTACACTATGGTAATTACATCGTTCCGCCACCGCCTGCATGGGTTCAGACTTCAGCAAAGCTTCAAAACCGCTTTTACCCAATTCCTTTTCTAACAGTTCCCGACCGCGAGCGACATTTTCGTCGCGGTGACTGCGCTTATACCATTGCCGAATCCTGTTTCTGGCGGAAGGAGTCACCACAAAATTCAGCCAATCCAAACTGGGGTGGCTGTTTTTCAGGGTGATAATTTCTACGATATCCCCATTCTTCAACGGCGTACCCAGCGGCACCATCCGCCCATTCACTTTAGCACCCGCGCAGTGATGACCCACCTCTGTGTGGATGCGATAGGCAAAATCGACTGGTGTCGCTTTCTGACTCAGGGAGATCACATCGCCTTTAGGCGTGAAGACGTACACATCGTCTTCAAATAAATTATCTTTGACGCTCTCAATATATTCCTGAGCATCTTTCAAATCGTTTTGCCATTCCAACAACTGCCGCAACCAGGTAAACTTCTCATCCGATGCTGTCAGCTGAGTGTTAGAACGACCGGTTTCCTTGTATTTCCAATGCGCGGCGATACCGTATTCCGCAATGCGGTGCATTTCCTGGGTACGGATCTGCACCTCGATCGGACGCCCCGTTGGGCCAATAACTACAGTATGCAGCGACTGATAGCGGTTGGGTTTCGGCAAACCGATGTAATCTTTAAATCTGCCAGGAACCGGTCGGAAGGCATCGTGAACAACTGCTAAAGAGCGATAGCATTCATCTTTGCTCTCGACAATAATGCGAATTGCCGCCAGATCGTAAATTTCATGAAATTCTTTTTGCTGGCGCTGCATTTTCAGGAAAATACTGTAAAGGTGCTTGGGACGACCGCTCAGCTCCTGGCAACGAATTCCCGTTTCTTCCAGACGCTCCCGCAGAATTTTTGTGACATTTGTGAGTCTTTCCTCTCGATCTGTGCGCTTTTCAGCAACTAACTCCTGTATTTGGCGATATGATTCGGTTTCCAGATATTTAAACGCCAAATCTTCCAGTTCCCACTTAAAGCGCCCGATCCCCAGACGATTGGCCAAAGGAGCAAAAATTTCTCGCGTTTCCTGAGCAATGCGGCGACGCTTTTCGTCAGACAGGTGTTCTAGCGTTCGCATATTATGGAGGCGATCGGCCAGTTTCACCACAATTACCCGAATATCTTGAGCCATTGCCAGAAACATTCGGCGGAAGTTTTCCGCTTGTCGCTCGGTTTTGCTGGAGAAATTTTCCGAAAACTTAGACAATTTGGTGACACCTTCCACCAATCGACGCACTTCTGAGCCAAACCGCTGTTCGATCTCTTCCACAGTGACATCAGTATCTTCAACGACATCGTGCAGGAATCCAGCTGCGATCATCGCCCCCGATCCGCCTAAATCTCGCAACAAACCTGCCACTGCAACTGGATGACAGATATAAGGTTCTCCGGATTTGCGATACTGTCCGTCGTGGAGTTTATAAGCAAATTCAAAGGCTCGACAAATTAACCCTGTGTCTGCGGGATCGCAGGCTTCTGGCCCAGCACACAAACATTCCTGTAGCCAGTCAGGAATTACACAGTGATTACTGGAAGTAGTCGAATTAGTCGAGGTAGTCGAATTAGTCGAGGTAGTAGCCGTTGCGTTCATAATTTTGAGCTTAACCCTTAAAAATAGTAAGGTTCTCAGAACTCTTGCCCTCAAAGTGGCGGTGTCTTTACCCTGGTTCGCCGCTTTTATTGGGTCTGCGCCTTGCCCTTGTGACTGGGGAAAATCATCAAGGGTATATTTAACAATATTCTCAATGGGGAATGCGATCGCTCCCCAAAATCTAAAATTTACTGTAAGCTTTCACCCTCTTGCCTGCTGGGTAACGGGTAAAAAGTACAAAATGTGGATGGTGCATTTAAAACCAGAAATTCTGCTCTGAAACTGAAGTCTGGGGCATGATGCCAAAAATGCTGGCTTCACTAACAGACTATATGGCGCTTAAATCAAAAAGTGCTTTTTCTGCGCCCAAACAACTAGCATCGAGGAATGGCTCAGCACCCTCCAAGTAACTTTTAGTTCTTTCTTGTCTTAAGTTAAAAGACAAAATTGTTTACATAGATTCTATCTTAAGGATGGATTTGCTGAATGTTGCCGCAAGATATTAGCGATCGCTATCAAAAATTTCAGCTAGCCTTAGAAAGGCTAGAACAGATAGCTACTGAAGACAACACCGACTCAGCGCAACTGAGAGATAGTTTTGGCACAGCCCAACAAATTTTTCAGAGTCAAATAGCTTCTTTAAGCGGGGATCGTCCAGATTCAGCTATCTTGCCTCGCGTGCAGTCTTACTTAACTGAAATCGATAAGCAAATGCGCCTGCTCTTAATGGACGTAATGTTTTTGCAAGCAGCACGACGAAGCGAAACAGCACAAGCTAGGTTGGCGCAGATACGCGATCGGCTTCATACTTTGATGGAGTACTGTCAGGCACTCCGGCAAATCGAGAACAGCGACTCAACTGGTAGGGGCAAACCTGCTTAAATATGATGACGGGTTTTACCGCTCCCGTAAAATCTATAGGGGATAGAGTTTAGGCAAGGATCGAGAAACTGTGCAATGTCCAAAAGATAAGAACATAACGCTAGTTGATGGCACGTTATCCAATAAATTATCTGTAAAGTGCTGCCCTGAGTGTCAAGGTAATTGGATTCCCGGTGAAGAATATCAAACTTGGCAAATTCGTCAACCTCAACAGCACGCGAAGCCGGAGATGCTAGCTCAAACCCTAAAAGTGAATTTTGTCCAGCCTCCCTTGGATAACAAAGCTGCCTTGTGTCCGGAGTGTCAGCACTACCTATCGCGAGCCAAAGTTCACTACAGGACTCCGTTTTACGTAGAACGCTGCACCTATTGTGGCGGCGTCTGGTGCGACAAGGGGGAGTGGGAGGTCTTGGAAAAACTGGGACTGCATACTACCATTGAACAAATGTTTTCCCCGGAATGGCAAATGCGGGCACGCGAGCAGGAATACGCAGAGAAAGAGCGACAGGCCACAATTGACAAACTAGGGCCAGAAGTAGCGACAATGGTCTTTGCACTAGCAGAAGTTTTGGAACAACATCCCAACGGAGAGTTTGGCGTCACCTACCTGATGCGACGATTTGATAAGTAAGTCAAGTTCGCGGTTCACAGTTCATAGTTCATCGCCACGAACCATGAGCTATGAACCACAATAAAAAATAAACAATATGAGTAAAGCTTTATTTTCTGTCGAAAATCTGCGTGTAGCTTATCCCAATAGTCAGCTTGTCGGTAAAAACGGCGAACTCCCTCCTCAGCGTTGGGCAGTGGATGGCGTTTCTTTTACTCTACAACCGGGCGAACGTTTGGGATTGGTAGGCGAATCTGGCTGCGGCAAATCAACTCTGGGACGTGCAGCTATGCGGTTGCTTCCCCCATCGACGCAGGTGGAAGGGGGTGTTTATTTTGAAGGTCAATCTGTTTTCGATCTAAATCCTTCTGCGTTGCGCCGATTTCGAGGGGAAGCGGTGGCGCTAATTTTTCAAGACCCAATGACGCGCCTCGATCCCCTGATGAAAATAGGAGAACATTGTATTGAAACGCTAAAATCCCATCAACCGCATTTGTCCAGGCGTCAAGCTAAAGAAAAGGCGATCGAAACTCTGGCAGCTGTAAAGATTCCGGCAAATCGTTGGTCGCAATATCCCCACGAGTTTAGCGGTGGAATGCGACAGAGGGTGGCGATCGCGCTTGCTTTGCTCCTCAATCCCAAACTCATTGTCGCCGATGAACCTACCACCAGTTTGGATGTTACCGTTTCGGCACAGATTTTGGAAGAACTAACCCGTTTGTGTCGAGAACGGGATATGGCTTTACTCCTAATTTCCCACGATCTGGCAATGGTAGGAGAATACTGCGATCGTATGGCGGTGATGTATGCCGGACAAATGGTCGAAACTGGTTCCACCGACTCAGTTCTCCAACATCCCCAACATGAATATACGCGATCGCTCCTGCAAGCAGCTCTTCACATTCAAGCCGTCAGCGATAAGGGAGCGGGAGAGCAGGGGAGTGGGGGAGTGGGGGAGAAAATAGTACTTACCTCTTTGCAAGCAAGTACTTCCCCATCTCCTATTCTGCGGGTTAAGGATTTAAAACAGCACTATAGCTTAGAAGGAAATTTTCTCACCCAGTTCTTTGCCAAAAATATCCCAGTTATCAAAGCCGTAGATGATGTCAGCTTAGAGCTGTACCCAGGTGAAATCCTGGGATTGGTGGGAGAATCCGGTTGCGGGAAGAGTACCCTATCCAGAACCATTTTGCAGCTGAAAAAGCCGACTTCTGGAAATGTAGAGTTTCTCGGACAGGAACTCACGAACTTGTCTGCCGAATCCATGCGACTGACGCGGCGACAAATCCAAATGGTATTTCAAGACCCTCACGCTTGCCTCAATCCGCGTATGACGATCGGACAGAGTATCGCCGATCCCCTGTATATTCACAAACTCGCCAGTCAAGATGAAGCAAAAGAGCGAGTCATACAGATGTTGGAGCGGGTTGGTTTAACACCGTCATCTGAATATTACCACCGCTATCCCTCCGATCTATCTGGAGGACAGCAACAGCGGGTGGCGATCGCACGCGCCTTGATTACCCGTCCCAAACTGATTATCTGCGACGAACCGGTCAGTATGCTCGACGCTCACGTCCAGACCCAGGTACTGGAATTAATGTTGGAACTAAAGGCAGAATTCGATCTCACCTATTTGTTTATTACTCACGACCTTTGGGTGGCGAGATTTTTCTGCGATCGCATCGCCGTTATGAATGCCGGTCGCATCGTCGAACTAGGTAAAACCGACGACATTTTTACAAATCCCCAGCATTATTACACGCAAACTTTACTCAATGCAGCGCCTCTGCTAGCTAGAGCTAGCGGTTGAGCTTAGCGGCAAATGGGGTGGGCGGTGCCCACCCTAATGACTGAGCGATAGACTAACTAATTAACCCACTTCTGAGCTACCAGTTCTGCCAAATCCACAACTCGTTGGCTGTAACCCCACTCGTTGTCGTACCAAGCTACCACCTTAACCATATCGTTGCCCATCACCATCGTCAGACTAGCATCGACGATCGAAGAAGCATCGGTACCGCGATAGTCAGAAGAAACCAGCTCCAGGTCGCTGTATTCCAGAATCCCTTTCAGAGGGCCTTCTGCGGCTTCCTTAAGAACTTGGTTTACT
Organism: Aerosakkonema funiforme FACHB-1375; assembly: GCF_014696265.1. Lineage (GTDB taxonomy): Bacteria > Cyanobacteriota > Cyanobacteriia > Cyanobacteriales > Aerosakkonemataceae > Aerosakkonema > Aerosakkonema funiforme_A. The sequence continues at coordinate 10,298 of NZ_JACJPW010000131.1, forward strand.
TCTTCTGCAAACGTATTCTTTTCGACTTGCACCACCAAATCCACCACAGAAACGTTAGGAGTTGGTACGCGCAAAGCGATGCCGTTCAGTTTGCCTTTCAGGGCCGGTACTACCAGAGCCACTGCTTTAGCAGCGCCGGTCGAAGTTGGTACGATGTTCATTGCTGCTGCCCGTGCCCGACGCAAATCCCGGTGAGAAGCATCCAGCAAGCGTTGGTCGCCCGTGTAGCTGTGGGTGGTAGTCATCGTGCCTTTGATGATGCCGAATTTTTCGTGCAGCACCTTGGCAATGGGTGCCAGACAGTTGGTCGTACAGCTAGCATTGCTGATGATCCAGTGCTTATGGTGGTCGTATTCGTCTTGATTGACTCCTACCACAAAAGTGCCGTCATCATTTTTACCGGGAGCGGTAATCAGAACTTTCTTCGCGCCAGCATTTAAGTGCTTGGTAGCGCCTTCCTTGCTGACAAACACACCTGTCGATTCAATGATCAGGTCAATTTCCCATTCTTTCCAGGGCAAGTTTTCCGGATTGCGATCGGATACGCATTTCACCGTCTTGCCATTTACGGTGATGGAGTTGTCATCATAACTAATATCGGCATTCAACTTCCCCAGCATCGTGTCATACCTTAGCAGGTGGGAGTTGGTTTTTGGGTCAGAGGTGTCGTTAATAGCAACTAGATCGATTTGGCTATTTTCTCTGCCCAGCCAGCAGCGCATAAAGTTACGCCCGATGCGTCCAAAACCGTTGATCGCTACTCTAATCACTGCGTCTTGCCCTCTATCTACTCGATTAATCAATCCCTAGTGATGAACCACATCATATCGCAAAGGGTGGACAAATCGAACGACAAATCGAACTGTATTTAGGGGTAGGGGATCGTACTGTTTGGGATCGTCAGGAGATGAATTTTGCCTACACAATGGGGCGGATGCCTTGTTCTGCCTCCAAGTAAGTTCTTACGGCTTCAGGAACCAGATAGCGAATCGATCTCGACTGGCGGCAGTACTGACGAATCAGACTGGATGATACTTCCACACTGGGCATTTGCAGAACCTGCCAGCGAATTTCTATGCACTGAGAATTAAGTTGTTGAACTACCTGCTGGCAGAGGAAATCAACAGAGGCAGATCGATCGCCCACAAAGTCGGTCAAACATCGCGGGCGCGGCGCTACCAGCCAATCGCACGCTGGTACGATTTCCTGACGCCGATACCATTTGGGTAAAGTTTGAAAGGCGTCTGAGCCAATAATCCAGTACCAGTGGGTATTCGGGTAAAGCGAGCGCAGATCTTCTAGCGTCTCGATCGCATAAGAAGAACCGATAAGTTGTTTTTCCTTTGGTAAGAGGAGAAAATCTGGGCGATCGTAAGTAGCTAATTGCACTAATTGCCAACGTAGATCGAAATCCAACCAACAAGAGTGCAATTTGTGAGGAGGGCAGCGAGCTGGTACCCAGATGACCAGATCTAACGCTAGCTCAGACAAAGCAGTCTCTGCGATTAATAGATGTCCCCAGTGTACGGGATCGAAGGTACCACCGAAGATTGCCACTTTCCGCATAAATGAATAGTAGCTTTTTGTCGCTCAGCATCCCGGTTCAATTTTAAACTCGGGCAGATCGCTTCCAGATCGTTTTTCCATCTCGTGCCCAGGAGCCGATATACTATCCTGGTAAGTCTGTGGTGCCAAAATTTTCCGGAGCAGGCATATACTTGGCGCTTAAAGATGAAAATACAGTACCTTTAGAAAAACTGTCAAAAAATGCTTTAACCTCTAGCGTAACTGCATCTATTCTCAGGAGATAGATATTTTGGCTAGGAAGGTGAATCAGCATTAAACCTGTATCGTGAAAAAATAATTCCTGCTATGATATCGCCTGTTATGGGTGCAGTGCGGTGTTTGTGTGGTGTGTAAGGAGCTAAGATGCTAAATTCTGTAGATTTTAGCGGGAGACCATTTCATTTCATCGGTATTGGTGGGATCGGAATGTCAGCTCTCGCCTACGTGATAGCGAAACGGAAACTGCCTGTATCCGGATCGGATATTCGCCCAAATCACATTACTCAGCGTTTACAGGCAATAGGGGCTCATATCTTTGGCAGTCAAGACGCCACAAATTTGGAGTTCTTTCGGCTGACCGCAGATTCGGCTCGTGCATCCGAGGCGACCGCTACGGTTACTGTGGGCTCACCTACTCTCAGAATGACGGAGCAAGCCTCATTCCACGAAGGTCGCGCTTTAGTCTCGCTCCCAACAGCTGTTTTGCCTCAAGTTATTTGTTCGACAGCAATTAATCCAGCTAATGCGGAGTATCGAGCTGCGCTTGAGTTAGGTTGTCCCATTTTCCACAGATCGGATTTGCTGGCTGCCCTAATACAGGATTACCGCAGCATAGCGGTAGCAGGTACCCACGGCAAAACTACCACCAGCAGTATGATCGGATATTTGTTGCTGGTGGCCGGTTTAGACCCGACGATTGTAGTTGGAGGCGAGGTGGCCGCATGGGAAGGTAATGCCCGTATGGGAGAAGGTCAATATCTAGTAGCCGAGGCAGATGAATCTGATGGCTCTCTGGTCAAGCTAGCCGCCCAAATTGGGGTGGTGACCAACATCGAACTCGATCATCCAGACCACTACGAAAACTTGGAAGAGGTGATTGCCACATTCCAAGTATTTGGACAACGATGCCAAACCACAGTTGGCTGCATTGACTGCGCTACTGTACGAGATAGGTTAAAACCGACAATTAGCTACAGCCTACAGCCGGATTCTGGGGCTGACTACACCGCAGATTGTGCGGTGTATCGTGCTGATGGCACTACGGCAAGGGTTTGGGAGCGAGGAAAAGTCCTGGGGCAGTTGAATTTGAAGTTGCTGGGCCGACACAATCTCAGTAACGCATTGGCAGCGGTAGCTGTCGGTCGCCACTTAGGCTTGGAATTTGCGACGATCGCGCAAGCGATCGCCACCTTTGAAGGAGCTCGCCGTCGCTTTGAAAATCGCGGAGAGGTCAATGGCATCCGGTTTATCGATGACTATGCCCATCACCCCAGCGAAATTAGCGCTACGCTAGCAGCCGCACGCATTCAAGCGAAGGAATTGAGGCAGTCTTCGTCTGGAAGGGTTGTAGCTATCTTCCAACCTCACCGTTACAGTCGCACGCTGACGTTTTTATCGGAATTCGGTCAGTGCTTCCAAAATGCCGACCTGGCGATCGTCACGGATATCTACAGCGCAGGCGAACAAAACCCAGGCCAAATCAGCGGCGAGCTGGTGGCGGAAGAGATTGCCAAACATCACCCTCAAGTGACGTACCAACCTTCTCTTGAGTCGGTGTATGACTTTCTGACTCAAAATCTCCGCCCTGGCGATCTAGCCCTGTTTCTGGGAGCTGGAAATCTCAATCAGGCAATCCCGGAAGTGATCGCCTTTTATCAAAAGGTCGGTCGAGATGTACATCAAGAATGTCGCCGCAGCGCCTAAGAAAGTGCCAAAAAATATGTTTGCCTCCAGGTTTTAGGGCATATGCAATCAGCTATGACTGTCTCCAATCACTTCTCCCAAGCACTCAAAGTGGCTAGCTCCCAAGCCCCTCACATCAAAATCAATCAGCCAAAAGAAACGTCTCTTTATCTTCCCGGTACGGAGTGTGCGATTAAGTCTGGGGTTTCTCTGGCCAGCCTGACTTCGTTTAAAGTAGGTGGCCCAGCAGAGTGGTATGTCGCTCCCAGGCAGTTGAGCGAGTTAGAAGCAAGTTTTGAATGGGCAATATCCAAAGATCTACCGATTACTCTGCTGGGCGCAGGCTCAAACTTGCTGGTGAGCGATCGCGGTCTGTCCGGTCTTGTCATCTGCACTCGCCATCTTCGTTCCACTCACTTCGACCCACAAACCGGTCAAGTGACTGCCGCTGCTGGAGAACCCCTAGTGCGTCTGGCATGGCAAGCCGCTGAGCGCGGTTGGCAAGGTCTGGAATGGGCAGTTGGCATTCCTGGCACTGTTGGCGGTGCTGCGGTTATGAATGCAGGCGCTCACAATAGCTGTACTGCGGATACTCTGGTCAACGCTCACGTACTTTGCCCGGACGGTAGTATTCAAGTTCTCACTCGCGAAGACCTGGGTTACAGCTACCGCACCTCTATACTGCAAGGTGACAAACGTTTGGTAACGCAGGTTACTTTCCAACTGGAAACGGGAGCAGACCCAGCAACGGTGATGGCATCAACTGCCCAACATCTCAGGCAGCGTCACAGTACCCAGCCTTATAACAAGCCTAGCTGCGGCAGTGTGTTTCGCAATCCAAAACCCCACGCAGCTGGGTGGTTAATTGAGCAAATCGGTCTCAAAGGTCATCGCATCGGCGGTGCTACCGTCGCAGAACGCCACGCTAATTTTATTCTCAATAGCGGCGGGGCAACGGCTAACGATATCTTTCAACTGATTCGCTATGTGCAGTATAAAGTCGAGGAACATTGGTCTTTGCGGTTAGAACCGGAGGTGAAAATTCTCGGAGACTTTCAACCTGTTTAGAGGTGATGGGTAATTGGCGAGCTGTATTAGCCATAACTCTTCGCCTATTATCGATCGCCTGTGTCAAAATCAGGTAGGTACACGCAGTCAATCAAGCTATGTCACAGAAACAGGGATTCGGCTTCGGTCTGGGAAAAATGAAAGAACTAGCCGAAGCTTTTAAGAAAGCTCAGCAGGTTCAGGAAGGTGCAAAAAAGCTTCAAGAAGAATTGGAGCAAATGCAAATTGAAGGAAAGTCTCAAGACGGTTTGGTCAAGGTCGTTCTCAACGGTAACCAAGAACCCCGTAGCGTTGTAATTTCTCCAGACGCTCTCGGACAAGGAGCAGAAGCCCTTTCTGCAACTGTTGCGGCGGCGATGAAAGATGCTTATGAAAAATCTACTGCAACGATGCGGAGTCGTATGGAAGAGTTGACCAGCGGGCTCGAGCTTCCGGGGCTCTAATTTACGATTTAACACCGATAAAGGCAGGGCTATCTGGTAAGCTAGATAGCCCTGCTGTTATTCTATACCTGGCAATCTACAGACTGGGCGTTTTACCTGTTTCAGCTTGACTGGGAATTGGCTTAACGTCGGTGTAGCCCATGTTAGCGGCTACTGTACGCAAAACCGAGATTTGTCCTTCAAAGTCCAGTTTTTCAATTTGGGAAAGGGCATCGTCGATCGCTTTCGTTGCTTGATAACCTTGGGGCAAGTCTACTACTGTTTCACCCATAGCCTGCGCCCAAGCATACCAAACCATCAACTGATTGTTTTCTTTTAAAGCACCGTAGGCACGGGAATATTCTGTGTCTTCGCGATTCACAATTTGGCGCATTACTGCCAGCTGATCGTCATCTGATAATTCGTAAAAGTCTCCCAGCAATTTAGGTGCTAGTTCGGGATCGGTTGCTGTTGGGGCTGCTGGCGTGATTGAGTCTCCCATTTTTTCATAAATAAAATAAAGCAGCGCTAATTTAGCGTCGGTATTCAGCGCTTCAAAGGCACCCACAACTTTTTGTGTTTCTTGTGAAAGAGCTTGAGACTTGATGGTGTTTTGGCCTGCAATCATGAACTTTTCCCATGAAATTTAACTATTTCCTTTTAGAAATATCAGATTTATTTTATGGTAATCGCCCACCAAGAGAAATAGTTTCCTCCCTTCATTTTGGTAGATAAATTATTTTTAAAACAGCGATAGGATATCTATCCTAAGAGAGTCGAAAAGAGCGATGAGGTTTAGTTAGTATTAATTGCACGAATAGAAAAATACCAACCACTCGTGGGGCAGCAATTTTTTTTAGCAAACTCGCGAGCTAAAAATAGGAGAAAATTATGGCTGAAAAAGTGAATCCCAAACCAAACGAAGCACCAACCCATGACGCTCAGCTAGCGGCTGAAAATATAGTTGCAGGTGCAGAGAAAGCTCCAGAAGTTGATGTAAATGCTGATTACGAAGCATCAAAAGCTTTCAGCGTTAGCGAGATCGATCGCACGGGGGCAGGTACACAAGCGGCAGCAGCGGCGACAGCACCTCAATTTGAAGTACGCCAACCGCAAGAAACCACATTTAAAGCAGAACCGACCGACAACCCAGATGACTACATAGATATGGCAAGGGATGTTAACCCTGCATCTGAAGGTGTCGGCAACGTTTCTGACGATCTGGTCAAAAAAGCTTTGGAAAAAGGGAAAGCCGCCCAGTAAGCCGATCGATATTGAGCTAAAGAATAAAGGTTGCGATCGCGCAGTCTGTTCGCTCAACCAGCTAGAGGTTGGGCGTTAATATATTTTGTGCAAATTATTGCCGCGTATTGCTAATCTGGACAATTCTTAATATTGAGAGAGAAAATCTGTAATTTTGAGTCTGGTAAAATATCTCAAGACGATAGTCATGACTTTTGTGCTAATCCTGCTAGCAATGCTCGCAGAATCTTAAAAATTCTTGAGTTTTAAGCATCGAAATGGATATTCTCTACTTCTACAGTCCCGGAGCGTGTTCTCTGTCAGGCCAGGTTGTGCTGGAGTGGCTGGGTGAGCCATATCAACTGTGCCGTGTAGACCCAGCAGTGCGTGCCGGAGAAACGTTTCGTCGAGTCAATCCCCAAGGTAAAGTGCCTGCTTTACGTACAGGCAGCAGATTTGTGGCAGAAAATAGCGCTGTTTTGCTGCATTTAGCAGAACGACAGCCAGATAAAGGGCTTGTGCCACCGATCGGCTCAGCCGATCGCGATTCGCTGCACCAATGGCTTTCTTACTTGGGAAGTGGCTTTCACGTTGCCTTTTACCCCTACTTTGTCGCCTTCCGCTACGTAAAAGACGAAGCATCCTATCCCTCAGTCAAAGAGGCAGCAGTAGAGCAAATTAAGAAGCAGTTCGCCTTCGTGAACGATAATTTGGAAGGCCACGAGTATCTACTCAACGGCACGCGCAGCGTACTCGATCCGTACCTTTATGCTATGTCCCGCTGGGGAAAACGCTTGTTCGATGTAGCGAGCGAGTTTCCCAATGTGGCACGCCATCAGGAAATGATGGAACAAGAGCCAGCAGTCCAATTTGCGCTCTCCACGGAAAAGGCTGAGGCGGCAACTTCGCCTAGCGGCGCTTTCCAAGGACACGTCAATCTTGACGAAGCGGCAAACTGAGGCTGAAAAAGCATTTTAGATTTTGGATTTTGGATTGGCTGGGCTTTGAATATTGTAGAGACGTTTTATGAAACATCTCTACAATATTCGTCAAAATTTTTTGATGATTGCCCTTAAAATGGGAGGCTTGAAACCCCTTTGTTTAGATCCAAAGTTAAAAAACTGGCCTCACAGCTTTACTTGGTGGTAATTATTGATAAATAGACGCGGTTGTGGTAATAAAACAACTGCGCCTATTGTTTGAGATCGGACACAAAATATGCTGCCACATTGGCAGGGGAAGCTAAAGCACTTTTGCTCGCATAGCAGCGATCGGCAAACACAGCATCTTGCGGGGGGTAGAAACATAAGCTCTTTGCCCGAAGACATCGTACTGATTGCGTTCGATCGCATCTAAAATCTGCTGATAGAGCATCATCGCCGCCCAAACTGGCCAACGCGCATCGGGGTTGAGTGCCTTGATACCTTTTTCCGAGATGGCAAAATACTTGCGTGCCCGTTGAATTTGGAAGCGCATCAATTCGCGCCAGCGGTCATCAACTACACCTTTGAAGAGGTCTTCCTCCGTGTAATTAAACAAAGCTAATTCTTCTAAGGGAATGTAGATGCGACCCCGACGGGCATCTTCGCCAACATCGCGGAGAATATTGGTCAGCTGTTTGGCAACTCCCAATGCGATCGCCTCTTCTGTGGGAATGTAAATTCGATCGTCCTTGTTCCAAGGCGCTGTGCGATCGGAGCCATCCACCCCCAGCACCGCTGTGGACATCAACCCAACTGTCCCCGCCACTCGGTAACAGTAGAGGTTCAATTCCTCAAAAGTTTGATACCGACTGCGGTATAAGTCCATTCGTTGCCCTTCGATCATGTCCCGAAATGGCTGAATATCGATCGGGAAATGTTGCACCGTATCGACTAAAGCCACATCTTGATCGTCCACGGGATGACCGGCAAACACGGATTCTAACTGGCGTTCCCAGCTATCCAAAGTTTCTTGCGTTGTCGTACTGGCCTGGGGGCCATCCACCAGTTCATCGGTGCGACGGCACCATGCGTAAATTGCCCAGATGGCGCGACGCTTATCTTCTGGCATCAATAAGGTGCCCAAATAAAATGTCTTGCCGTATTTGGCAGTAATCTGACGACAGAGTTCGTAAGCGTTCTCCAAAGAGGCCAGCGTTCTCATACGAGGGGTATTAGACAGTTGCAGCATTTGTCGCAGGCTGGGAGATTGTCGGGATTTTGGTTGCTTGTGACTCGGTTTGGGGGTGAGCTTCAGCGATCGCCTGCGCTGTCAGCTTACCAGAAAGTGTTGCTCCTTCCATACTCGCTAGGTAACGTTGCATGGTGAAATCACCAGCAAGATAAAAATTTGCTATCGGTGTTTTCTGGGATGGTCGGTGCGCCTGTCGTCCTGGAGTTGCCTTGTAGACTGAGCGCGGGGTTTTTACGACGTGATATTTAAGTAATTTGGCTGGGTTATCTGTGGCGAAGTGGTCGGGGAAGAGTTTTTTGAGTTCTTCCATTGTTGCCGCCACAATTTCTGCATCGGATTTGGAGATCCAATCTTGTGCTGGTGCTAAGACTAATTCCAGCATGGAGCGATCGGGATTGGCGTATTCCCGACAGGTGTTGCTCATATCAGCGTAAACGCTGAGCAGGTGGGAACGGGAGAATAGTAAATGGTCGATATCTGTGAGTTTGCGATCGAACCACAAATGCAGGTTTATGACCGGCACACCTTCTAACCCCTCTAGCTTTTGGAAGAATTCCATTTGCTTCCACTGTTCGGGTAGCATCACCTTCAGCGGATCTACTGGCATGGCGGAAACGTAAATATCGGCGGTTAAAATTTCATCTGCTGCACCATCTAAACCGCGCATGAGGAAACCTTTGACAGTGCCATCCTCATTGAGCAAAAACTCTTTGACTGGAGCATTTAACCGCACTTCGCCGCCCCGTGCCGTGATGTAATCTACGATCGGCTGACACAGGCGTTCAGTTGGAGAACCATCCAAGAATGCCATCTTGGAACCGTTCTTTTCCTGGAGGAAGCGATTGAGAGCGGTGAGCAGTACTGTAGAAGAAATTTCATTGGGGTTAATAAAGTTCAGCGCCTTGGACATAGCGATGAATACTTCTTTTTCTACCCGCAAAGGGATGTTATGGTTTTTTAACCAATCCGACCATGAATATTTGTCCATTTCCTCGACATACTTCTGCCCCTTAATCATGGCAGGAATGAGTCCCAGCCCAAACTGGATCTTTTCTGGCCAGGTGAGCATATCGTTGTTGCCGAGAATTGCTGCAACTCCGTTAAACGGTGCCGGGATATCGGGAAAGTCAAAGCGAGAGTAGGTACCGGGGGCATCTGGTTGGTTAAAGATCATCGTGTGTTCTTTCCACTGCAACCGATCTTCGATGCCCAGTTCTTGGAAGAGCTGCAACATATTCGGGTATGCCCCGAAAAATATATGCAGTCCGGTTTCGTACCAGTCGCCGTCTGCGTCTTTCCATGCGGCAACTTTACCGCCCAGTACATCTCGGCGTTCCAATACTATCGGGGTGTAACCCGCATCCGTGAGATATTTGGCGCAGGAAAGTCCTGCTAGACCCGCTCCAGCGATCGCAACTCGCATTCGATGGTTCTACCCTTACTCGTGCTTGCGTCTTTGTCGTTCTCATTATAAGTTACAGTCCGTTACATTTTATCGCTGTTGCGGAATTGGGAAAAAAGATTTGTACCGCAAAGAAAATATGAGTGAAGGGAAAAGCGGCACTAACTCGCTGGTAAAATAAGCTTGACAAACGAAGCTTTATGTGTTTTGAGTGGGAAGCGATCGCCTCCCATTTATCTAGACGGACGAATCACGCGAATCAATTTTCCTTGCAAGCTTTCCTCAGCATAAATTGCTTCGTTAATACGTGCCGCCATTCGCTCTCTATTCGAGTCGTCTTTGCAAGCAATAATCCCAAAGTGTTCTGGTCGTAAGCGGTGAAGTCGGAAGAAATCTTCTCTATTTAAAGTCAAAACAGCGCGTTTTTCACTGACAGCAAATGCTAAAACTTCTTCATCGGGAATCTTAAGATTTGCCTTTCCTGCTTCCTGTACTGTCAAAACGTCGTGACCGAAACTTCGTAACAATTCTACTACCAGTCTTGGGAATTGTTCGTCTGCATAAAGACGCGCCATCAGTTAATCTTCCTCATTTTTGTCGATCGCTATTTCAATTTCGTTAGGAAAAGCTTCTGCATAAGCCCAAGCATTTGCTAAATCGGCAGCAGATAGAGTTGGATAGTCATATAATAATTGTTCTTCGCTGATACCTAAACGGCGAGCATTCACCAGTACCCAAACAGGGATGCGAGTTTTGGCGATACAAGCTTCGCCACCACACACGCCAGGAGTTTTTTCTATTCCTTGCCAAGTGTTAGTTAAACTTTGGACTAATAGTTGGATTGCTTGAGCTTTTTCGGCTGGATTTAAGGCAAGGAGTTGGGGCTCTAATTCTTTGAGGGTCATAGTTAAGAGTCGGTTTTGAGAGTTAGCTGATATTTAGTTTATATTTTAGCGATCGCAGGCAAAACGATCGCTAAGATGGTGGGCAATAGCGAATGCGATGGCTCTCAAACTCTACGAAGCTCAGCAGATAAGCGCAGGTAAGTGTCAACAAACCCGGAAATCAAACGCATTCGCGCTCGATCGAGCTTTAAAGTAGCCATCAAGCGCAAACATTCAGATTTCACTCGCAGTCGATCCTCTGGCGCTATTTTCATTTTGGCCATTAACGCGCTGGCTGCGGGATTTTGGTAACGCAGAAAATCGCGCCAATTGAGGCGATTTAGCTGAATTACCCGATAATTAAACTCCAGCACTCGCAAATCGGGGAAATCAACCCGATGGCAAGTTGGCTCTGGACGTTGCGGCACATCGTAGGAAAATAAGGCAATGGGATAAATCGGTAAATCGTGTTTCTCGTACAAAAGGGCAAAATAGCGAAACATCCGTTTGCTGAAGTTCCCTCGCGCTTCGGATTGGTGTTCCGTGTGAATCAAGAAAAATGACTCTTGACCATGAAACCTCACCTTGGCGACTAAATCGGCTTCGTATTCTTCCCCAGCAGTTACCAAAATAATGGGTCTAAAGCCCCGTCCTTCTAGGACGGCTTTCTTTGGCTATAATACGCTTATGCTAAATCACTCAGCCTAAGTATGTTGGTATTTGAGGCAA
>NZ_JACJPW010000132.1 GCF_014696265.1 Aerosakkonema funiforme FACHB-1375
AGGATGCCGGACCAGCCGACGAATACGAAGCGATCGCGCTTTAACCAGTCGTCGAGGACGTCAAACCATCCTCTTTGTGCTGAGGCGCGTCCGACTGCAACAGTCATGACGTGGATCTCCGAATAGATATGAGTACGGGTAGGCGGTTCGATCGTTGCCTAACTGCTAAGCAGTTATGACTACGCACAAAACCTGTTAAAACGTAATTCAAGTTTACGTTTCTTTACCATGTCTCTCATTATAAGTGTAAGTTTTCTAATTTTTCACCCCCTTGACTGATTTCGTTGCCGAATTTTGCTCACAAAGGTTTGCTGCTGGGATGAGTCAACTTTGCAATACTAGAAAATAGTCGTGAAATTAACCAAAACCCTTTAAACCCTCATGTTCACTATCGACCTGACTCTCAAGAACACTCCTTTCCCGCTTTCGGTGCAGCGAAAGTCAGAGGACGAGGCTCAGCAACTCTACAATCGAGTTCTGGACGCAATGCGTTCCGGCAGCTCTCAAATTCTGGAGCTTACCTGCGACAAACAGCCAGAAAAAAAGATCGCTGTCCTGAGTACGGAAATCACAGCAGTACAAATATCTCAAAAGTCCGGTGCCGCCGCTGCTGGCAGACCCCCTGGCTTTTTCGCGATGAGTGAAGGATGAACGCCCGCAACGGTGATGACATGGCAGAATCGGCCATCATAGTCCAAGATGTCTGTTTTGGCTGGGCTGGCGGCGAAACGGTTTTAAAGTCCTGCTCTCTGACTGTTCCTAAAGGCGAATTCTGGATGCTTTTGGGTACTAATGGCAGCGGCAAATCAACTTTGCTGAGATTGCTGGCTGGGCTTTTGCGTCCCCAGTCTGGTGAAATTAAGATTGCACAGCCAGCAGGATTCGTCTTCCAAAATCCCGACCATCAATTGGTGATGCCTACAGTTGGAGCTGATGTTGCCTTTGGACTGGTGGAAGAAAACCTTCCCTTGCTCCAAGTTCGCCAGCGGGTGGAAGAAGCGCTCGCAGCTGTGAACTTATGGGCGTTGCAGCGACGCCCAATTTATGCTTTGAGTGGAGGCCAGAAGCAGCGGGTCGCGATCGCCGGTGCGATCGCTCGTCGTTGCGAAGTTTTGCTGCTGGATGAACCCACCGCCCTTCTCGACCCAGACAGTCAGTTAGACTTGGTAGCTCAAGTGCGGCGCTTAGTCAATAGTCAGGGCATAACTGCTTTGTGGGTAACGCACCGCTTAGATGAGTTAGATTACTGCGATGGCGCATTCCTGTTGGAACGGGGTTTTGTTGTAGACCGAGGCGATCCCAAACGCTTAAAACAACGCTTGATGCAAGTTCAGGAAATTATCTGAGGAAGTCAAAAGTCAAAAGTCAAAATTAAGAATCTCTTCCCGGTATTTCGTTCTCCCACTCCCCCGCTCCCCCACTCTCCTCCAGCCCCGACGCCTTAACGTGGTGGACACTATGCACATAATGTGTAAAATGTCCACCGTTTTAACACTTTGATTACTATTAAGAGATGAATTACCATCTTAATTGTTAAGTTTAGAAAAATTTGGCAGTTGAAAAATGACACCCTCCTCGCCGTCAGCTATTTTGCTCGTGGACGGCTACAACATAATTGGCGCTTGGCCGACGCTGCTACACGAGCGCGATCGCAATGGATTAGAGGCAGCCCGCTGGCAACTGATTGAATCTCTAATCGGCTACACCGCTTTTCAAGGTTTCGGTACTCAGATAGTTTTCGACGCCCAGTATCGAGACACTCCCAGTACTAGCGAAGTCATAACGGAGAATTTATCGATTTCCTTCACCGACTTTGGCCAAACAGCAGATACTTTTATCGAGAAAATCTGTGCTGACTTGCACCACGAGCTGCGGCAATTTCAGCGGCGGCTGATTGTAGCGACATCAGACAGAGCCCAACAACTGACGATCGTAGGTTACGGTGCTGAATGGATGTCAGCACAGCGGCTAGCCCACGAAGTAGAGTTAACCGCTCAGCGCATCCGGCGCAAACACAAACCGCGCAGTCAATCATCAAGTCGTTTCTTAGCCAACTCTCTCGATCCTAAATCCAGACAGCGCTTGGCTGAACTGCGAAATGGATTTAGGTGAGCGCAAAGATTTAAAACTGGCGAAAGTCAGACAGGGTGCAAATTACGGCGATTTTAGAGTCCAAATAAAAAAAATTTGCCAAAGGGCTTGCCAAATCTCTGGAATTACCGTTAATATAGATAAGCGTTGCACAAGCAAAGCACACATTCCTCGGTAGCTCAGTGGTAGAGCGGTCGGCTGTAAGGGACAGAAACAAGTAAATCTTTAAGATTGCTTGCATTACCTAGCAGCGCTACTCGGAAACGAGTAGTGGAAAATCGGGTGAATTCAAGGAAACCGCAGCACTTCGGGTGGCGGCAACCCTGAACCAAGTCTGGCAAAAGGCAGCGGCGATCCGCAGGTAGCCAGAAAGGAGCAGAGACTAAGGATGAGGAGCCTAACCAATAAATCCTACAGCGCCCGACATCCCATGTGGATGATGAGATAGTCCACCCCCTTCGGAAACGTTGGGATAAGTGTAACCGATTGGTCGTAGGTTCGAATCCTACCCGGGGAGTTTTAAAAGAGAGAAACATGAAGGATGAAGGATGAAAAAAACAAACTTCAAACCTACACCTTCAGAGTTTGAAAAGTTCTGGATGCTTGATGCGGACATCACATTTCTCAATCACGGCTCGTTTGGTGCCTGTCCGCTGCCTGTGTTGGAGGCGCAACAGCGCCTGCGACAGCAGATGGAAAGAGAGCCGCTGCGCTTTTTCGTGCGGGAATATGAAGCACTGCTGGATGCGGCAAGAAGCGAGTTAGCTGAGTTTATCGGTGCAGACGCTTCGGAATTGGTATTTGTCCCCAATGCTACAACTGGGGTGAATGCGGTGCTGCGATCGCTCAAATTCAGCAAGGATGACGAGTTGCTGACTACAGATCAAGAATACAACGCTTGTCGCAATGTGCTTGATTTTGTCGCTGCCGAGACGGGTGCGCGGGTGGTGGTGGCAAAAGTGCCTTTCCCGATCGAATCGCCCGATCGAATAATAGAAGCAGTCATGGAAAAGGTGCGATCGCAAACGCGGTTGGTATTATTAGACCACATCACCAGTCAGACAGGCTTGATTTTTCCCATCCAGTCAATAGTACAAAAACTCACCGAACTTGGAATAGATACTCTTATAGATGGTGCCCACGCGCCGGGGATGTTGGCCTTGAACTTGCACCAAATAGGCGCAACCTATTATACAGGCAACTGTCACAAGTGGTTGTGTGCGCCAAAAGGAGCAGCATTTTTGTATGTCCGCCGCGATCGGCAATCCCAGATTCGTCCGATGACCATCAGTCACGGCGCAAATTCTCCACGCACAGACAGATCCCTTTTCCAGCTAGAGTTTGACTGGATGGGAACGGACGATCCCACTGCTTACCTCTGCGTACCGGCAGCAATTAAATTTATGGGATCGCTGCTTGAGGGTGGATGGCCAGAGTTAATGGCACGAAATCGAGCATTAGCACTAGCAGCTAGGCAGACTCTTTGCAAAGCGCTTGGTGTTTCGCCGCCTTGTCCGGATGAGACGATCGCCGCAATGGCAGTTGTACCTTTGCCGGATGCAGTGCCTCATACAGGAAAAGCACCGTTAATCCCCCTGTTGCAAGATGCCCTGTTTAAAAAATTTGGTATTGAAGTACCGGTAGTTCCCTGGCCTACCGCACCAAAGCAGCTGCTTCGCATTTCGGCTCAAATTTATAATACACCAGCACAGTACGAGTATTTGGCTTTGGCGATCGGACAATTAATTGAAGGGTAATTAAGTTAAATCAAATTTGTTTTTCGGTATGTTAGCTATAAATGTAACTAACGATACTTTATTGCATCTATCTCAATAATTATTTAATTAGTTAAATTTTCGGAAACTTTGCGGAGAGTCAGAACTTATTGAAAATAGTTTACTGCAAACTTTTTTCTTCCCCAGTTTTTCACCTTTACGCTTTAAATTGATAATTGTTATACTTCATATAATCGAAGAAGGCGAAAACTAATTATGCTCATAGTTCAACCTGGTTTCTTTCCTTACACTCTGTCGGAAATTTTTGCACGCGCCAGTCGTTCTGGGAGAATTAGTCGCGCCGAATACAATAGATTGACGCTTGCAATGATGCAAAACAGCCTCAGTGAGGAGGAACAAAGTTGCATTAGGCGAATTCAGTATGCGGTGCGTAGAAATCGCATCAAGGTTGTGGCAAGCTCACATTTCTTAGCATCAGTTGCCGATATTGCTTCCTAGCTTACGGATCGGTATAACAGGAGCTAAGCCAGTGGGTGTAATGAAAGTTAAAAATTTTTTATGCAGCTTAATCCATAACTGTTGATTGTTTACAATCGACAGTTTTAAGATTAATTAAGTATATATAAAATAATTATTTATACAGAGGATATTTAACGTTTTAGTTTCAGCGCCAGAGTATCTGGCGCTTGCTATTGAAATGTAAAAAAAACACTGATAGCTGCACTTTAAAATTATGTACATCTTTCAAAAAAATAAAACAAAATGTATCAATTTGTTGAAAATCAGATATAAATCCTCATAAACCTGCTTGATTACAGCTGCTCGCGTCAACTTGTTGTAGAACTGTTGTATGACCAACAGCTCGCTGCCTTCCTGTCCCTTTATTCCTGGGCCCATGATTACCGACCCCCAGTTTTTTGTGGGCCGTAAAACAGAATTAGAGGCCATTACCTCCCGGATGACAGGCGCTCAACCAATCAGCATCAATATTGTGGGCAAAAGGAGTATCGGCAAATCTTCCCTGCTGTATCACTTTTTCCAGACTTACGAACAGCGAGTGCAGAATCCCAATCGTTATGTTG
The DNA here is from genome assembly GCF_014696265.1 of Aerosakkonema funiforme FACHB-1375. GTDB lineage: Bacteria > Cyanobacteriota > Cyanobacteriia > Cyanobacteriales > Aerosakkonemataceae > Aerosakkonema > Aerosakkonema funiforme_A. The sequence continues at coordinate 4,910 of NZ_JACJPW010000132.1, forward strand.
GGATTTACCTCGACCTTCAAAACTCACAGTGTCACGATGAGATAGATTTCTATCATGCCGTAGCCAGACAATTGTTCAATCAGCCCAAGGTGCGATCGCAACGAAGCTTAACCAGACCTTTTCAAGTTACATCCTTCGATCGTCAGGCATTTTCTGCTGTACTGGGAGAGTGGAAACGGCAGGGAGTTTTACCAGTACTTTGCTTAGATGAGTTTGAAGCTTTATTCCACCATCCCAAACAATTTGATGCCGGATTTTTCGATAATCTCCGCTTTTTAATTAATGGTAACAGTTTGATGCTAGTGGTAGCTTCGCACAGAAAACTCGATTTTTATGGCAAACGATATAATTTAACTTCTTCTTTCTTTAATTTAGCTTACGTACTGACTCTAGGGGAACTTACGGAAGAGGAAGCAAGAGAACTGGTAAGTTTACCTGCCAAAACAGGTGCCCCTGCTGCTTTGAGAAACGATGAGCAACGCCTCGCCAGACAGTGGGGTGGATGTCATCCTTATTTATTGCAATTAGCAGGTAGTTTGTTGTGGGAAGCGCGTCAGCAAAAGCAAAAAGTTGGTTGGGCAAAAGCTAAATTTGAACAACAAGCGCGTCGCATCCCTAAAGGTTTTTGGAACATTACTTCATCAGCAAAGTATTTTGGCAAAACTGTTAGCGGTATAGCACTCCTCATTTTGGTGGTTGCGGTTGTTGTAAGTTTGGTGAAACAGACGCAGGTTTTGGAGGCACTTCAAAAAGTCCTGGGCAAGTGGTGAGCGAACTAAAAATAGCAACAGTTTTGGTAGCAGGAAAGTCAACGGTTGTAAGATTCTGCCAAAAAGCCCTCATCGTTAAGTTTTAGTTTCTTTCTGTAGTACTGCCTGCAATATTTGCTTGCGAGCCAAAAGTTCCGTTGCAGTTTCCTTATCTACAGGCATAGAGATAAAGTACCCTTGCCCGAAATCGCATCCTAATTCTTGCAACTTCTGTAGCTGGAAAAGCGTTTCTATCCCTTCTGCTACTATATCCATACCTCGGCTGCGGGCAAGCGTAACAATGGTTTGCACAATTTGAGTATCATCTTTATCCGAAGCAATGCGACTCACAAAAGAGCGATCGATTTTTAAAGTATCAATGGGAAACTCGTGCAAGCGGCTTAAAGAAGAGTAGCCTGTACCAAAATCATCAATACATAAATTAATACCTAAAGCTTTTAGTTGCTTTAAAGTTTTTTCTTCCCAGTCTAAAGTTTCTAAAATACAACTTTCGGTAATTTCTAGTTTTAAAGATGTTATTGGTATCGCAGATTCGCGTAAAATTTCTTCTATTCGATGCAGCAGATCCACTTGTTTAATTTGCACGGCAGAAAAATTTACGTTAATTGCTAGGGGAGGTTTTTGGGGAAACTGTTGTTGCCAAATCTTTAGTTGGCGACACGCTTCCTGCAAAACCCACCACCCTAAATCGTCGATCAATCTAGTTTCTTCAGCAATAGGAATGAACCGATCGGGCGATATTAATCCTAAAGATGGATGATCCCAGCGCAGCAATGCTTCAAAACCACTTAGCTTACCTGTAGAGAGGCATACAATTGGCTGATAGTAAAGGCAAAATTCCTGTCTGGCGCTGGCGGTGCTTGAGCAAGGTAGCAAGTCGATCGCCCGTCTTAAGTCATTTTCCAGCTGCAACCGTGCCATCGCAAGTGTTTGCATTGTGGGATCGAAGACTTCGTAACGCCCTTTCCCTTTAGCTTTAGCGCGATACATTGCCGCATCTGCATCCCTGAGCGCGTCTTCTGGGCGATCGTATCCCGTGGTGCTGAGGATAATGCCAATACTTACTTCGGTGAACACTTTATAATCGTTTAATTGAAACGGCTGTTTTAATTCTTTTTGGATGCGATCGGCAACTTTAGTCGCTTCGCTTATATCTTTAATATCTGACAATAAAATAACAAACTCATCTCCCCCAAAACGCGCAACAGTATCTGTGTGACGCAAACAAGCTTGCAGTTTGCGGCTAACACTTTTCAGTAATTCATCGCCTAACAAATGTCCCAGGCTATCGTTTACTACTTTGAAGCGATCTAGATCGATGAATAGCACCGCATATAAATAATCTTGACGTTCGCGAGCAGCCTGGATCGCCTGTGCTAGCCTATTCATAAACCAAGCTCGGTTAGGCAGATCCGTCAGCGAATCTTGAAAGGCAAAACGCCCCAATTTTTCTTCCCTCTGCAATAGTTGAATTTGCGTTTTTTGAAGATCTTGCATAGCGTCTGTAAGTTCCGATGTTCGCTCAGCCACTCGTTGCTCTAACTCTTGTGTCAGCTTCTGCAATTCTGTTTCTGCTGAGATCCGCGCCGCAATTTCCTGTTTGAGAAGCTGATTTTGAGCTTCGAGCGTCTTCGTCAAAGAACGCAGTTTTAAATGCAGTTTTACTCTAGCCAAAACTTCTTCTTGCTGAAAAGGTTTGGTAATATAATCGACCGCCCCTATCGATAGACCTTTTATTTTGTTTATATTGTCGGTTAGCGCCGTCATAAAAATTACGGGAATATCTTTTGTTGCCACTGATGCTTTCAAACGACGACAGGTTTCAAAACCATCTATTCCTGGCATCATTATGTCTAACAGAATTAGGTTCGGCGATACCTCATTTAGCTTTTCTATCGCGCTTTCTCCATTTTCTGCCACTAACACTTTGAAGCCAGATGATTTCAAAAAACTAAACAGCAATTTGAGGTTAGCAGGATGGTCGTCAACAACTAGGATTAACTCTTGTTTTGGATTTTCCATTTTTATTTACTCGCTGATTATTAACAAATTATGTCAATAGGCTGTTTTAAATAGTTTTGTACCGCGTCTATTACGGGGATCGCACTCTGGCTAAGTTTATTTTCCTGACTTGCATCCCCATTCTTATCTATGCTAATTATCGTATCGGTAGATTTATCAGTAATTTCAATAACAGGCGTGCCATAATTGGGGTTATAACCAGCACCAGCATATTCTTTTTTTTACTCCAAAACTAATATAATTCACACTTGAAAAGTGCTGGAGTTGCCAAAAAAAGTAACTTGTTTTCCTCCTCATACCGTCTGGATTCCACAGATGGAAACGACGAATGGGTTCGATGCCGATCGCATTGACCGAGTGCGGCGTTTCCAAGTAAGTTTCTAAGTGCCGATCGACACTGGCGGTAACTTCGCGCCGCCATCGCGTGCTGACTTCCTTAACTGCTTTCTGGCCGTTGCGTAGCGAAAGCCACCCTGTCAAGCCTACAGCGCCAAAGATTTGCAGGGCAAATGGCATCACTAAAACAAGGCGTAGCGCCACTTTTCGTGGAATTTTTGCAATTTGATGCTCGCTTGTTAGAAGTGTCATGGGAGAGTTGTTTGTTTGGATGGTTTTGCTAGAAACAGTCGCTCGCCCTTGGCTATATAAAGCAAAAGCTAAAAAAATATTTTACTCTCTTAGCTTGACTCTTGGTGGGGGAAATTCATAATTTTTCAACTAAACTTAATATAAACATATAGGATTGAGTAATAAAATATATGATTGTCTTTTGTGAAAGCAATCTCTTTGAGACTGCTTCTCAATAGATATGATAAAATAAATAATTCTGCAAATTAATTTTATATCTTATTAAGAATCCTATCCTAAAAGCAATAATCATGTTTGATTAATAAATTATTTCGTTTAATTAAAAAATTTTTATCGCTCAGGGGCTGTGTACTAACTCAAGTTGCTACTTAGTATACGTATGTTGTTGCGATCGAGCGCTTCAGCGCAACAACATACGTATTTGCAGGTAAATGGCAATTTGAGTTACTTCTATAAATTAGACTTACACACAATTCAAATCAACTGAATTTATGCGTAAGCCTCTACCCTTGTAGCAGCGACTGCGCCCCATCAATCCAAATTTCTGTGCCGCTAATATGGCTGGAAGCGTCCGAAGCCAAAAATAGTACCAACTGTGCGACCTGTTCTGAAGTTCCCGGGTCTCCGTCAGTTAACGGTATTTCCCCTTCCGGAAACTCAACGGGTTCTTTAACTTTATCCAGGTTGCGTCGTTGCGTGTTTTCGTCTATATTCGTTTCGATCGCACCCGGACAGATGACATTCACGCGGACACCATGTTCCGCCAGTTCCAACGCCACCATTTTCGTAAATGCAACCTGTGCAGCTTTAGAACATGAATAGGCAGTGGCACCGGTATTGCTAAACATTCTAGTACCGTTAACCGACGAGGTAATAATAACCGAGCCGCCCTGCTTTTTAAGATAAGGTACGGCATATTTAACAGTTAAAAATGTTCCTTTGAGATTGACATTGATGGTTTTATCCCATTCTTCCGGCGTCAACTCTTCTAGCGGTGCCCAGACTCCATTGATACCTGCATTTGCAAAAACAATATCTAGCCGTCCCCATTTATCTACAATTTGCTGGATTGCTTTTTGCATCTCATCTGGCTGGGAAATATCCGCCAATAATGGGATCGCCTCGCCACCATTCCCCTCAATTTGAGCGACAATTTTACCAACTTCATCTCCTGTACGTCCCAGTGCGCCAATCTTTGCACCCTCTTTTGCCAGCAACGCAGCTGCTGCTTTACCAATTCCCGAACCGGCTCCCGTAATAAGTGCTACTCTTCCTGCTAGCTGCATATTTATCCTGCTTTGGTTAATGTTTTAAAACTATAGGAGCAGCTATATAGCTGCGTTTCAATATCATGTCCTCGCTATCGGTATTGCAATTCTTCCCAAGAGGGATAACTTTAAAGACAAAAGCCAAATTTTTCACCTTCGGTTTGGCCATTTCCTTACACTGCAACAACCACAAGCTAGGACTTTATCTAACAACAATCGGTTCTCATTTTAAGCAAAGCATAAGACTAAAGTTTTTTCGATCGGTCTGAAGGTAGAATTTGGCAAGCTTATCGAAAAAATCTCACTAATTTTCCAAATTTGACAAATTTTAGCTCATCCGATAGATGCGCTCTTATACCTGAAGGCAGTAAACCAGAAAATAAGTCGGAAACATTCAATTAAGAGCGAGAAGATGCGCCAACGTACCTCTACACAGAATAACCTTTCCCGGAAAAGAGCGGTGCCCATGAATTTAAAGACGATTTGGGGATTGCTGAAAGAAACTTTTGATGAATGGAATGAAGATAAAGCGTCGCGCTTGGCAGCAGCGTTAGCTTACTATACGGTGTTCTCGATCGCACCTCTGTTGATTATCGTCATTGCGATCGCAGGCTCTGTATTTGGTGAAGAAGCCGCCAGGGGTCAAATCGTTACCGAAATTCAAGGTTTGGTAGGCAGAAGCGGGGCGGAAGTGATCGAGACGGCAATTGAAAACGCTAACAAACCAGCGACTGGGACTATTGCTTCCATTATCAGCATCATCGCCCTACTCTTCGGCGCATCTGGCGTGTTTGGGGAACTGCAAGATGCCCTCAATACTATTTGGGAAGTGGCACCAAAACCAGATCTGGGCGTGAAAGGCTTCATTCGCAAACGCTTTTTGTCCTTCGCAATGGTGTTGGTAATTGGCTTTTTACTACTGGTATCGCTGATTATTAGCGCCGTATTAGCAGGACTTAACTCTTATTTAAGCAACTTGCTACCCGGTATTGACTTTGTGTGGCTGCTGGCCAACTTTGTCATCTCCTTCGGTGTGACTACGCTGCTGTTCGCGATGATTTATCGATTCTTGCCAGATGTCAAAATTGCATGGAGTGATGTTTGGATTGGTGCTGCTATTACGTCCCTACTGTTCTCCATCGGTAGGTTTCTACTGGGGATGTATTTGGGGAACGGCAGTTTTGGTTCGACTTACGGCGCAGCAGGTTCGATCGTAGTTATCCTGGCTTGGGTTTACTATGCTGCCCAAATTCTCTTTTTCGGCGCAGAGTTCACTCAAGTTTACGCGAGAAAATATGGCTCTCAAATTGTCCCCGATAAAAATGCGATACCTCTCACTGATGAAGCTCGCAGACAACAAGGAATTCCTCGCACAAACGACCTTGAAGCGGCATCAGAATCAGAACAGACAAACCGCAGCAACAGAAGGATGTCCAAACGTTCTGGATGGTATGGTTTTCTGCAACGATTGGGCGGCAAAAGGAAGAATCGATATCGGTAAGAAGTGCTTTAACTCTTCTGCCATAAATGCTTTGCAGATTGAGCGAAAGCTTGTGCCGATCGACTTGGTAAAAACTTTTGTAAACCCTCTTGCATTATGCAAACAAACATCATAATATAGTAATTGTATTTGTCTAACCAAATGCTCTTCAAACAAGTTGGTTAGAGCGCAACGGACAATAGTCCGTTGCGCGGCTTCTAGAGAGTTTAGTTGGGCAATAGTAAGGCTAAACTTTCTACTCAGAAGAGCCACTATCTGGGTCGTCTCGCCTCACTTCTTCAACTTGGCTGACCTCAAATATGAGGGTAAACCGCTGTCTCATTTCCTTTTCTACAAACTTTTCTAAAAGTATTACTTGTTTTGGCGTTAAAGCTTCCTTGGTACGAACGGTTAAGCGCACTTCCGGCGGATTGGCTAGCCAGTTTGTATTCGTTTTAATTAGTTCAACGTTTTGAAAGGTAATCGTGCGATTGAGTAAGGCCCTTTTAAGGCTGGCTTCGAGTTGATTTTGCCTCAGCAATTCTACAAAACTTATACCTAAAGGAATGACAAGTATGACCGTAAAAACTAAAGCCCAACTAAGCGCTTTGTGGGCGCGATGCAGCGGCGTGTAGCCTGCCATTAAAAAAGTGAACATACACGAGATAGTAATGCCGAGTAAATTGGTAAGATAAAGCAGCGTTGCACCCAAACTGAGTGACCAATTTGCTTGAGCTAAACCCAATCCAACTACACAAATTGGCGGCATGAGAGCAACTGCGATCGCAGTTCCAGCTAAAGTCCCAGAAACTTTGGGCTGAACTTTAGCAAAACCGCTAATTCCTCCGGCTGCTACGGCAATTCCCAAATCTAGTAAATTCGGTTTGGAACGGGCGATCACTTCGCTGCCAAATTCGGGAAGTCTTACCAAAAAACCCAGCAACATAGCCAAAACAGTTGCAAGAAGTGTCCCAACTGCGATCGCCGTCAAACCTTTGCGAACTAAAACAACGTTTCCTTCTAATGCTCCAAAAGCTAATCCCCGGATAGGCATCATTAAAGGAGCTATAATCATTGCACCTATAATTACAGCGGCACTATTGGATAACAATCCCAAAGTTGCGATTACGCACGAGCCTAAAATCAAGACAAGATAATTAGTATCTAAACTTGATTCTTCTAACAGTTCTATTTGGATTTGCTCTACATTTTGAGGCTCGATTTCGCGCCTTTGCATTTTTTTCAACCTGAGTCGGATAGAGTTCAGCAACATAGGCTCCTTCTCGGCAAACAAGTATGAGCGAATATTTAACAACTAGACAACAAAGCAATCTGCTCAGTCTCAAACTTCCCATTATCGCATAGAAATTTAGTAATATTGCCCAGGTAAGCTAGGGACAAATTTTGCAGTCACATCAAGTTATATGGCGTCAGGCCAGGACATCTCCCAAAACTTCCTTCTTGGTATACATATCCCTCAACAAGCAGTATGAAACGCCTATTTACTTACCAGGGGTAGATTTTAATTATTTTATTTTTGATTAATATCAACAAAGTTTTATACAGCAGGGAGGTGTCATGAATCTCCAGGAATCAGCATTAACTGCATGGGCGAAGATTCAGGGGATGATAGATGGCCTAATCGTCATGTTGCCCAACATTGTGCTGGCGGCGATCGTCTTCGCGCTGTTTTTTTTCGCAGGCAGTAAAATTAAGTCGCTCGTCAAACGTCTGACCAGAAGGCATCGGCAAGCTAGGAACTTGGGACTGGTGCTGGGGCGTTTATCGCAGGGAATTGTGATTTTAGTCGGTTTATTTGTGGCTTTATCCATCATCATACCGACATTCCAGGCAGGAGATTTGATTCAACTGCTGGGTATTAGCGGTGTGGCGATCGGCTTTGCATTTCGCGATATTCTCCAGAACTTTTTGGCTGGTATCTTGATTCTTTTGACTGAACCTTTCCAAATTGATGACCAAATTGTTTTCAAAGGTTATGAGGGAACGGTAGAAAACATCCAGACACGCGCTACCACAATTAGGACTTACGATGGTCGTCGCATTGTCATTCCTAATTCTGAGCTTTTTACTAATTCGGTGATGGTGAACACTGCTTTTGAAAAACGCCGCTTAGAATACGATATCGGGATTGGCTACGGCGATGATATCGATCGCGCCAAACAACTCATTCTGGAAGCAATGCACAGTGTCGATGGAGTGTTGCGCGATCCGCCTCCCGACGCGCTGACAATGGAACTCGCTCCCAGTACTGTGAATATCCGCGCTCGCTGGTGGATTCAACCACCCCGACGCGCAGATGCTCTCGATATGCGCGATCGCGTTCTGACTGCAATTAAAAACAAGCTGACTGCCAACGGCATCGATCTGCCTTTCCCAACACAGCAAATTCTGTTTCACGACCAAACCGAAGAAACCGACGGCGATCGCTCCCGTCAGCGCGAAGGATGGCCCGCAGGCCAAGGTCAAGTCCCCAAACCCCTCAGTATTGGCGATTCTCTCCGAAAACTGGCAGAAATGCGCTCCCAAAGAGATGGTAACAGCGACAAATGAAAATCAAATTGCTCAAACTATGGGACTCTCTACACACCAGCTACTGGTTTGTGCCGACACTAATGGCTATTATCGCTACCGCACTGGCGATCGCAATGCTGACCCTGGATAGGGTAGACTTATCTGGGCCGATCGAACAGTTGGGCTGGGTGTACACAGGTGGCCCAGAAGGTGCTAGAACGGTGCTTTCATCGATCGCAGGTTCGATGATTACCGTTGCCGGTACCGTCTTTTCCATTACCCTGGTAGCGCTTCAGCTTGCTTCTTCGCAATTCGGCCCGCGCCTGCTTCGCAATTTTATGCAGGATACGGGCAATCAGGTGGTGCTGGGTACATTCATTGCCACATTTATTTACTGCTTGCTCGTACTGCGAACGATCCGTGGAGAGGACTACGATGTATTTGTGCCGCAAATTTCGGTTACAGTCGGCATAGTCTTGGCGATCGTCAGCATCGGCGTCCTGATTTATTTTATCCATCACGCATCCACATCAATTCAGGCATCCCACGTCATCTCGGAAGTTGGCAACGAATTGGATAAAGCAATTGAGCGGCTGTTTCCAGAAAAAATAGGGCAGGATACTAAGCATATTGGGCGGCAAATTGACGAGATTCCAACCAGTTTCGATCGAGAAGCTTGTGCGATCGTCGCTGTTTGTAGCGGTTATTTACAAGCAATTGATGACAACAAATTGATGGAAATCGCTCAACAAAAAGATCTTCTTTTGCGTCTTAACTATCGCCCCGGAAAATTTATCTTCCGGGGAACTAAACTGGTAATGGTTTGGCCTGGAAAATTAGTTAATGAAAAGCTCGCAAAGGAAATCAACAGCGCCTTCATTTTAGGCAGGCAACGCACGGAGCAACAAGATGTGGAGTTTTTGGTTAACCAGCTGGTGGAGATTGCGGTGCGTGCTATATCTCCAGGTGTCAACGATCCCTTTACTGCCATCCAGTGTATTGACCAGCTTAGTGCAGCTTTGTGCTGTTTGGCGGAAAGAGAGTTTCCATCCCCTTACCGCTACGATGATGACAACAAATTGCGCGTAATAGCTGACGCAACGACATTTGTACATTTAACCGATGCTGCCTTTAACCAAATTCGACAATACAGCAAGCCGGATGTAGCAGTAGTAATTCGTTTGCTCGAAGCGATCGCTATTATCGCTACTCATACCCAAAATAAAAATCATCGCGATGTTTTACTGCGTCATGCTGAAACGATAAAGCGCAGCAGCGATCGAGAAATATCGGAAGAGTACGATCGATTTTGTATTCAAGAACGATATTTAGCAGTAGTGAAAGCTTTAAATAATCCGTACTCGCTTACCTAACTAGAATCACTCCTAGCTATTGTTGCCAGCTTTGCGCGTCTTCCGAATTGTGCGGGTTGTTCGCTTATTAAGAGCTACTCGCGGAGTGCGACTGGTGCGCGTTATCACTTCTGTAAATCGCGGAATGCGTGCCCTCAGTTCTAGCATGAATCGTCGCGGTTTTGGCTACGTTGTCACCCTGACGTTGATAATAACGTTGGTAGGATCGGCAGGGATGTATGCGTTTGAAAAAGATAACTCTGATGGGGGTGGATTAAATAACTACGGTACGGCACTGTGGTGGACGGCAATGATTATAACAACAATGGGATCTGAATATTGGCCCCAAACTCCAGAGGGAAGAGTACTTTGCTTTCTGCTGTCGCTATATGCTTTTGCTGTATTTGGTTATGTAACAGCTGCGATCGCTACATTCTTTGTAGGGCGGGATGCAGAAAATGATGAGGCAGAGATAGCAGGTGCTAAATCTATTGCCGCATTACATGAAGAAATAGCAGCTTTGCGGGCTGATATTCAAGCACTTTCGCGTCAAAAGTAGGAAGGATAAAATTTAACAATTTAACAGAAATTGAGGAAAAAACTATGCTCAGCACCAACTGGCGAGGATATCGCAAAATAGCTTGGTTTGGACAATTTTTACTGGGGCTAGCGTTCGTATTTACTATGTTTCAAGCTAATTGGCTCGGTGCATTGACACTAGCTTTTTTCTTGCTAGCTTCGTTGGTTTTTATTTTAATGGACGAGCGCTTACCAACGCTATTCGATTTTCTGTTTGTGATAGCGGCGTTGCTTAATGCAGGTGGTTGGGTTTGGGGTTTATTTTACCAACCTGGGCCATACGACGAAATTACTCATGCCTTTACGACTTTTTCCATTACACTGGCTTTAAGTTTTCTCGTATATAGCTCGATGCTGACTGTTTTTCGCCAACACCGTTTACTTTATATTTTAACGATCGTTAGCTTTGGAATTTCGATCGGCGCTATTTGGGAAATATTTGAATGGCTGGTTCAAGTTATTAATGACCTTGATGATACAATCAGCGATTTAGTTATGGATAGCATTGGTGCTACAATGGCAGCGTTATTAAGTTTATGGGCATTGCAAGAACGAACCCGCCCAAAATCTAGGGATGTTGAGCCGCAAGAATCCCGTATTAATTGACCGTAATATTTCTCCTTTATTTGCTTAGCACTTTTCATTACTAATCGCGATGCAGCCAATTGTACAAACCAAGTGAAATTACAACACTCATAAAATGACCGGCAATACCGTTGATATTTGCTACCGCTACAAAAACATCAAGCGCACGAATAATTTTGTCGGGGTCGGTGATTGCTACGCCAGGAGGTTGAGATACAGCTTTTGCTACCATTACACCTACAGTCGCGCCAGCACCTAAAAGGCATAAAAATATGCCCACCAAACTAACGATCGCACCCAGTCGCAACATTTGCATTGTATCTGCTTTTTTTGGATGCACTGCTGAATTACGATTTGCCAAATGTTTGGCTATGCGCGTGTAACGGAAAGCTAAAAATATGCTGAACAACAGCGCGAAAAGTCCAGCGACAGCCCAAAATATCCCTACTCCCAGTCCGGCATTAGTTTCAGTGGCAAAGTTACGTCCAGAGATAGAAAATAACAAAGCTAAGCCAGAAGCAATAGCCAAGCCTAATTCTACCCAGAAACCAAGCCAGCCTAGTAGGCGAAATAGGGTAATAACTTTTTGTTTCGTTGGGGTAAGTAAGGATGTTTCTGACTGAGTTTGCATATCTGTCTCTGTGGAGAATTTCTAGAGTGGTTTGACCAGGCATAGGCCACGTCTCAACCGAAAGGCTATAGCCGCCTACCCTATACGAAAACTAAGCTACTCTGTTCTTGCAGAATACCTCTATATACTCGGTTATACCCCCGCCGAAAGAAAGAGCGATCGCAATTTTTTTCGTTTCCTCGATATTCCCACTAGCGGTCGATTTCTAATTGGCTATTTATTGGTAATTTCCTCAAAGGGGATGGTAGCTTGAATGATTTTAAATTCCTAAAATCGCAAAGTAAAATCACCCCAGTTTTCAGTCCCTAATCGCTTTTCCCTTGTCTCACTGCTGATGGTTTCTGCACAGACCAAATCGGAAGTTTGTTAACTTCTTCCAGCGTGATATCTACATAGGAAATATCTTTACCCTTGGCTAAATCTTGACCGAAGTATCCTTGAGAGCCATCATGGTTATGCGGCCCAGAGATTTTTGCTGTGTAACGACCGTCCCGAACTGCTTGATTAAAAGGAGAACCAACAGTCCAAGGCCAACGGGATGGAAACACGACGCGACCTATATCTTCAACCCAATCTCGACGACCTCGCAAGTGGTAAATATGCTGGGATACATTAAAACCTTTATCACCAGCAAATACACCACCCACAGAAACAACATTAATTTCTGCATTCAGCCACTGGTGAAGATAGGGAACGGCTCCCAGCGAGACTTGTGCGCCTCCGCTAGTGCCTATAAGTATAATTTTAAACGGTTGATTGCTAGACTGAGGAATCGGATGTGCCGCTTGCATTCGATCGATAATAGCTGTAGCGATTCCCTGATTGTAGATCGGCCCGTAGCGATCGTCTGCGGAAATCGCAAATCGCCACAAATTGCGAATTTTAATCAGCACGTCTGCCATATCCAGCCAGCCATCTGCCCGATTCGCAAATCGCCATAATGGAGCTAAGGGTCTTCTTCCTCCTAAACTTTCATTAGCTGCTGAATAGGGAAAAACATCGCTGACCGCTACGCAATTGGCATGGCTCTTAACCAAACGGTTTAGAAATTCTTCTTCTCCAGGAGTTAATTCATCCGCAGAAAAATCTCCTACTCCGGGTAGAAAAACTATATAACAATTTATATTGGAAGGTTTAGCAACGAAATTCGATTTTTTTCCGGCTGGCAAGTTTTTAGGCTCTTCAGGTTTAAAACCCAGATTTTCCGAGCCTTCCTTCACCCACCACACTAGAGTTCCTACGGGTGAGAATATCCCCCAAATTAAAAGTAATACTCCGGCTAAAATCAAGAGGTTTAATGTTCCGCCTCGCAGCCAAAGTAATATTCGCCAAATTAACTGAACCATTTTATCTCGTTTGGGCGCATCACCAAGTTTACAATCAGCAAATCAATCCAGACTTCGATCGAACTTTTTATTGTTTTTTGCCAAAGTAAACAGTATAATAACCAAATCAATGCGGTCATCTATCTAAGGTCTTAAAAATTAGCTGTGAACAGTCAGAAGTCAAAAGGAAGTTTAGCAAAGACTATCTGGAAAGCGTTAACTTTGAATGCCAATTTTTATGAGAATGCTCACAATACACCTAAAAGAGCCAGGAGAGCTTTAGCGATCGTCACTTTAGCAGCGGTGTCTCATGCCTTGGGCAGTGCCATAATTTTATTAATCAATAGGGCTACATTGCCGATCTTAATTCTGGCACTTGTAATCGATCAACTCAGCGTGGTTGCAGGCTACTATTTTTGGACTTTAACTATATCGAAAATAGGACAGTGGCTAAAACCAAATCACGTCACTTATAAAGATCTGCTCATTCCGATCGGCTATGCCTATTCTCCCCAAGTGCTGAATTTTTTAACGGTGATTCCTTTGTTAGGGCGACCGATCGAACTCGTTTTATCTGTCTGGAGTTTGCTCGCGGCAATCGTTGCAGTTCGTCAAGGTTTAGATATCAAGACTCGATCGGCAGCGATAATTTGTTTGGTAGGCTGGCCTTTAATTCAAGTCGCAATTGGTTTTGTACAAGTATTTGAACAGTACTTAGTCAATTTAGCGACTTAATATCCTGAAATCGATCGCACCACTCCAAAACTCGATTCCACGCCCACCAACGGTCTGGGTCTCCCGCTTGGCGCTGGCAAGCCATACTGCTGATGTAGCCAACATGACCGCCATACTGAGTTAATACCAAGTTAATATCGGGATTTTGAGCAGCAGCAGCTTGCAAGTCGGGTATTATCGTCGGATCGAACATCGGATCGTCTGCGGCGTATAAAATCAAAGTCGGTTTTTTTAAGTGTGGCAGTATGTGCAGGGCGCTGCTAGCCTCGTAGTACGCTTCTACAGATGGAAAGCCCAACCTCTCAATTACCAATTCGCGATCGAAACCCCAGATACTGTTAGCCCGTGCGATCGCATCCGGATCGATTGCGTCTGGGTGAGCTTCGTAAAGACGCCAAGCCAGTTTTTTCAGTTCCCGTGCGATCGCCTTTTCCAAGTACCTACCCCAAGGATGCTTCACTAAATAAGAAAGGGAACGATTTGAGTCTAAACTCGGACAAATAACCGCAGCTCCCCCAATATCCTCAAAATTGAATGCTGAGCCAAATTCTCCTCTTCCCTCCTCGCGGGACGGGCTGGAGTTACTCCCCCACTCGCCAGCTGCTTTAACTGCCCACAGCGCCAACTGCCCTCCCAGAGAATACCCTGCGAACCAAAACGGCGGCGGGCACCCCATTGTTTTAGCCTTAGCCGCAACGCGAACAAAATCTTCTCCCTCGTACAAGCCATCAGAAGTTAGCGTCGGAGATAACAAAGCTGTTTTACCGTGAGCTCGCCAGTCAAACAGAACTACTGCATAGCCCCTGGCGAAAGCTTTGCGTCCCAGCAGTCTGAGAAACCATTGATTATCTAAAGAGCCTGTAATGCCGTAAGTACCCACGATCGTACCGCGAGGGTTGTCGGGAATTGCTACAAGACCAAAAATCGGCACATCTTCAGCGCCTGCAAAGATTGTCTCTTGGTAAGGCGGCTCCGGATCGGTAATAGTGCTTTCCCACTTACGACTAGCCCACAGAGCAGTGTAGAGCGTCATGGCCAAACCGTTTCTAACTGACTTTGGCGGAATATAAGCAGGAATTGGCATATCGGAACAGATCTTGCAATCTCAAACTACTTCAAGATACCAGCAGAGTTGTCAAGCAGATCCAAATCCACCACCCTTTCACGCGATCGCAACCAGTCCCACCCATCCGTCCCCAGTAGCTTGATAACCCATAACGACGAAATGTCATCTGCTGGTAGCTGTAAAGCTTTAATAAAACTTGGCCTTCTTTAGAAAGAATTTAGAATCCTTGCTTATAATCTGTACAGGAATCTTTGGATGCCTTAACAGGTTCTTATAGAACCTTAAAAAAACACCTTAGTCAAAGCTATATAATGATGCCTCGGATACTCGTCATCGACGATGACCCCGCTATCTCAGAATTAGTCGCCGTCAATCTGGAAATGGCTGGATACGATGTCAGTCAAGCAGAAGATGGCATAAAAGGTCAGGCTTTGGCCTTGCAAATACAGCCAGACTTGATCATGCTAGACCTGATGCTACCCAAGGTTGATGGCTTCACCGTTTGCCAGCGCCTGCGTCGGGATGAGCGCACCGCCGATATCCCTGTGTTAATGTTGACGGCTTTGGGTCAAACCCAAGATAAGGTAGAAGGCTTAAATGCTGGTGCCGACGATTACATGACCAAGCCGTTTGAAATTGAGGAGATGTTGGCACGAGTGCGAGCTCTACTGCGACGTACCGATCGCATTCCCCAAGCTGCCAAACACGCCGAAATTCTTAACTACGGCCCTCTGACCCTCGTTCCGGAAAGGTTTGAATCGATTTGGTTCGGTCAGACGATCAAACTAACTCATTTAGAATTTGAGCTACTCCACTGCTTACTCCAACGTCACGGTCAAACTGTCTCTCCCAGCGAAATTCTCAAGGAAGTCTGGGGTTATGACCCAGATGATGATATTGAAACTATTCGGGTACATATCCGACACCTGAGAACTAAGATGGAACCAGACCCGCGCCACCCCCGTTACATCAAAACAGTATATGGTGCTGGCTACTGCTTGGAGTTACCCAGCCGCGAGCAAATGGGGTCGGATACGACTTCATTAAGTGTAGAAGGTGGAAAATCTTGACACTCCCACCGCCAAACCTAAACGGTTGTGGCGGGGGAATTCTTGCTTCAGCGAGCGCTCTTGTTTAAGCACTGTTCCAGGTTTAAGTAGAGGATCGTTTCTTTGCAAGCATTGATTTCGGTATGTCCTACCGTATTTTGATATATCGCTTTTTCAGACTTTTCAGGTATCTAGATCGACTTTTTCACCATTACTATCAGTGTAGAAATGATTTATCGAAAAACCGACATTAAATATAAATGAACAGGGATCTCACCTGAACCGTGCAGGAAGCCCCTGGCTTTAGACATGGGGATGAATGCACCTGGCGATTTTAATCGCCGTCAAGTACCGGGCTTCCACTTCTGATTTTCAATATA
>NZ_JACJPW010000133.1 GCF_014696265.1 Aerosakkonema funiforme FACHB-1375
GCCCTAGCCCCTAGCCCCTAGCCCCTAGCCCCTTCAACCAGAGGCAGTTTCACAGTAAACGTCGCTCCCTTACCCTCGCCGGCACTGTAGGCGCTGACAGTACCGCCATGCAGTTCCACTAGATGACGCACGATCGCCAAACCCAAACCAAGTCCCACTTGCGATCGCGTCAGACTGCTGTGGACATCGCCCTGGTGAAGATTGCTTTCTTGCCGAAAGCGATCGAACACGTAAGGTAAAAAGCCAGGACTAATCCCTTTACCCGTATCGGTTACAGTAATTTGGGCATAGGAAATTTCAGATTGCGAATTGAAAGTAGGATTTTGAGTTTCATTTTGCAATTTCAAATCTGCCATCTGTAATTTTTCCAGTTTAATTTCCACCACCCCGCCTTTGGGCGTAAACTTAATCGCATTAGACAGCAAATTCCACGCAATTTGCTGCAAGCGATCGGCATCAGCCGCAACTTCTCCTACAGCGTTAAAAACACACTTTAACTCCACACCCTGACGCTCAGCTGTCGGACGTACCGTATCCAGAGCCGCCACAAGCACAGGAATTGGATCGATGGGAGAGAGATTCAGTTCCAGTTTGCCGCGAATAATGCGCGAAACATCCAATAAATCCGAAACCATTTGCGTTTGCAAACGAGCATTGCGCTCGATCGTTTCCAGCGCTCGATCGGTCATAATCGCATCAACTTTCCGCGTCCGCAACAAATTCACCCAACCCAAAATAGCGTGTAGCGGCGTTCGCAGTTCGTGAGAGAGTATCGCCAGAAATTCATCTTTCAGGCGGTTGGCTTCTTGAGCTTCGCGGTGTGTTCTGCTATTGTCTATTGCTAAGGCAGCGCGGGTAGCCAACTCCTCTGCCAAAGCCAATTCTTCCCAACAGTAGCGGCGTCCCGACTCTGCATAAACAAATTCTAAAGCACCTAAAATCCTTCCTTGGGTAACTAGCGGTACGACAATAACAGACTGAGGTTTTAATGCTTCCAAAAGCTTACAATCTTCGGCATTAGAGGCGCACTGCGCGATCCGATCGTCGGCAAGTTCCGGATAGAACGCTGGCTTAAGAGTGCGTAACACTTCCAACACTGGATGCTCTAGATTCAGGTCGCCCGATTTTAGATTTTGGATTTTGCGGAAAGTCGGCGTCTTGGACGCCATATCCTCTACTTGGGGAGACCCCAAGATCGGAATGGCTCCGCTTCCCGTCACGATGCCGACCTTTCCAAGACAGGATTTTGAATTAGCTGCGTCAAGCTCATCATAAGTTTGCAGTTGCAGCAACAGTTCTTCCTGACGCGGATCTGAATGAGCGCTTGCCAGCCTCAAGATCTGACCTTCTTCTCCCACAATATAGAAAATACACCAATCAGCCAGATAAGGCAGTGCAAGGCGAGCCACTTGAGCGAGTGTAGTTTCGTAATCAAAAGAAGAAGCCAGCACCATGCTAGCCTCTGCCAGAAAAGCAAATCGTCGTTGCTGCGCCTCTGCCAAAACACGCGCCTCCTGTTCGCGAATTCTCTGAGCGCGTTCTTCCTCCGCTTCTTTGAGTTCCGTAATATCGCGGATCACAGCCAGCGCTGATTCGATCGCACCTTTTTTGTTTGGCTCTGGAACGACACGAGATTGATAGATACGCATTCCAATTGAAGTAGGACAGACAAATTGAATCGTTTGTTCAACACCGCTTTCAAATACTTTCGTCAGGGTCGTCTCCCACAGCTGGCATAACTCCTCTGGAGAACTGAGTTCTCGGAAATTCTTACCGATGAAATTTTCGGTTGGCGTTCCCGTCAACGTTTCCACCACCGGATTGACATACAGGTAACGCATTTCCCTGTCGCAGCGAAGAACGATATCTGGCGAATTTTCAACTAATGTTTTGAATTCCCGCTCGCGACGGTACAGTGCCTCTTCTGAGAGCTTGCGTTGCGTAATATCGCGCTCTATGGCGATCCAGTGCGTATACCACCCCGTTTCGTCAGCTACCGGTACGAGGCTCAGTTCTACCCAGAACTGGGAGCCATCTTTGCGGTAATTAATTAGTTCAAATACCCCTGGTTGCCAATTTTGTATGGTTTCCCGAAGTTGATTGAGAGTAGCTCGATCGCTCTGAGGCCCCTGCAAAATCCGAGGTGTTTTACCCACCACTTCCTGTAGAGTGTAGCCGGTCATACGGGTAAAAGCAGCGTTAACGTAGAGAATGTGCGGCCCCGGCTCCTCAATCGGCTCAGCTTCCGTAATTACGATCGCATCATTGGCGTTAACTACAACCGATTCCAGCAAGCGCAACTTCAATAGCGCCCGCACCCGATCGGTGGTATCCTGAACCAACAAGACAAAATAATCAATAGACCCGTCAGCGCGACGCACGCATTGGGTGGCGATGTCGGCATAAATAACTTCTCCATCTTTGCGGATAAACCGCTTGTCGATCGCATAGCTTTCCCTTTCGCCAGCCAAAATTTGATTGAAATTATCGATATCGGCAGCCAAATCATCCGCATGGGTAATCTCAACCCAAGTCATCTGGCTGAGTTCTTGTCGCGAATAGCCAAAGATATCGCACAATTTGTCGTTTACCTGCAACCAGCCTTTTTCCGGTGAGGTAATCGCAATACCGATTAAAGGCAGTTCAAAGTAACTGCGGAATCTTTCTTCACTTCTTCGCAAAGCTTCCTTTTCCGCCTCTAGTTCCCCGATTTTTTCTTGCAGCAGCCAATTGGAAAAAGCCAGTTCGTCAGTGCGTTGGGCGATCGCAATTTCCAATTCGGAAGCGAAGTTTTGCAGAACTATTTCAGCTTGTTTGCGATCGGTCATATCTTCCGCAATTCCCGCAATGCGATATACTTCTCCCAATTCGTTTTCGATGGGAAAAGCACGAGCCCATATCCAACGAATCGAGCCATTCGGTTGAACGATCCGATATTCTACTTCTAAGTGTTCTCCTCGAAGTTGCTTTTCAAAGGCAAGCAACACCTGTTGCTTGTCCTCGTGGTAAACAATATCGAAAAAAGAGGTCGGCTGTTCGGACAAACTCTGGCAGCTAAGACCCGATATTTGTTCGTAACGGGGACTGATGTAGAGTATTTTTGAGTTTTTCGGCTCGAACAACCAGAAAATTTCGCGAATGTGTTCTGCCAGTTGCCGAAAACGCTCTTCGGATTCTTGCAAAGCTGCTAGGGTTGTTTGCAGTTCGCGTTGGCGAATTCGCACTTCTTCTGCTAAAAGTGCCAAATTTTCCGTAGCAGAACCTAATTCCTGCTGAAGTATTTCTTTCGCGCGCTTCATGGCAATTTGATTCGCCACCCGCGCCTTCAATTCTTCAGATGAGAAAGGTTTCATTAAGTAGTCTTGTACCCCTTCTCGCAACATCTGCACGCGCAAGTCATCGTCTGCTTTGGCAGTCAGCAGCACAATTGGCACCGCATTCAATTCCCTATGCAAGCGAATCTGGCGTACCATTCGATCGCCAGTCATTTGGGGCATCATCACATCGCTGAGGATAGCGTCGGGATGCAACTTAAGTGCCAGTTCCAATCCTTCTTGCCCATTCAAAGCTGTGACGATGTTATAGTCAGATGCCAGCGTGTCGGCAATAAACCGATTCATTTCAGGATTGTCTTCGACTACAAGTACTCGTGGTTGAGTACTGGGAGCTGTTAAATAATCCTTAACTACATTAATTTCCGGCGATCGCAGTTCTGCCAGCATAACGCTCGCAAGTTCGCTGTTAATATTGTCTGAAGAAAGTGCGATCGCACTTGCTACCTCCACATCTGCTGGTGCGAGTAACGGCAATTCTACACTAAATCTCGCTCCACCTAAAACTGCTTCATCAACTGCGATCTTACCACCATGTAAATCAACAAATTCTTTGACAATTGCCAATCCCAATCCAGTACCGCCAAATTTGCGAGCAATTTCTGGTTCTCCTTGCCGAAATGGCTCGAAAATCACTTCCCGCAATTCGAGTGGCACACCAACACCGCTATCCTCTACAGTAATCCTGGCAGAAATAGGCACAAAGAGGAGTGGGGGAGTGGGGGAGTGGGGGAGTGGGGGAGTATTTATTTTGACTTTTGACTTTTGACTTTTGACTTTTTCTTCTACTCTTCCCCAGCAGACTTCCACTCTGCATTTGATACTGCCACTATTAGGGGTAAACTTGAAAGCATTGGAAAGCAGGTTGAAACAGATGCGCTGCAACTTCTCAGCATCCACTTGTGCGGGGACAGACTCAGGCGTATCGATCGAAAATGAAATGTGACATTCCTGAGCTAGGGTATCAAAGTGAGCGGCAGTGAGTTTTACCAAGTGGGCCAAATCGACTTGAGCGTAGTTAACGCTCATTTTGCCCGCTTCTAGCTTGGAAACATCCAGCAAATTGTTGACGTGCTTGAGGAGAGTTTGGGCGTTGCGTCGCACAACTTTTAGGTTATCGTGCTGTTCTTGTGTGAGTTCATCTGAAGCCAACAATTTCTCTGTTGGCCCTAAGATCAGTGCTAACGGTGTCCGCAGTTCGTGACTGACGTTAGCGAAGAACTGGGTTTTGAGGCGATCGAGTTCTTTCAGCTTGTGCGCCAACTCCTCCAGTTCTTGGTTGGCAGCTTCCAGTTTCAGTTTGCGCTCTTGGGAAATTTTAGCATCTTCAACCAATCCCAGCACCTGTGGCACCAACGACGGCAGTATTACAGCTGTCGTCACCGAAGCAACTGCCGTGACTAATTTCAATTCTCCCGCTAGCCAATACGTCGGCGTCCATAGCGTCCACACTTCCATAAAGTGCGTACTGCCACAGGCAACGATGAACGTGCCAAACAAGAGAAACATCCAGTGAAAAGGTATATCTTGACGCGATTTATAAACTAAATAAGCTAGTGTGCCCGATATCGCCACATAAGCCAATCCGATCAGCGTATCAGAAATAATATGAAGCCATACGAGCGAAGGTTTCCACAAATAACAATGCCCATGTGGAAGAAAACCGTTCGCCACTAAGAGATTTTTCCACAATCCCGGCCACAGAAGCATCAGCGCTAGTGCTGCTGCTAATACTCCTATGCCGTATCCCATATCGTATTGATGTATTTTCATCCTTTTTAGGGCGTCAGGAAGTCAAAAGTTAAAAGTCAAAAGTCAAAAGAAATTAGTAGGTTGGGTTTGGTTTAGCTCAACCCAACCTACTAATATATTAGTTAAAATAATCACCTTAAGTACGGGGCTCCCCATTTGCAGAGCATATCTGCTTCGTCTGCAAACGGATGCGTTAACGCCAATTTCCTACTAAAACATAGGGTGCCCAATAATAGGGAAATTTGTATCGATTATCGTGCAAAAGAGTTCGTTGAGCCAGTCTAAGTGCCTCGGCTTTTGTAATTCCCGGTTTAGCTAACTCGCGATAAAATTCAGTCATCAAAACGGCTGTAGATTCATCGTTAACTTGCCACAAAGTTGCCACAGTGCTGCGTGCGCCCGCTCTCATTGCCACTCCCGCTAATCCCAACGCAGCGCGATCGTCTCCGGCTGCGGTTTCGCAAGCACTGAAAACGAGCAATTCAATCGGAGTATCTTCCTCTTGTTCTCGGCGACGTAATAAGTTATCTAACTCTTTGACGTTAACCTTATTATTACAAGTCAGAATAAATGTGTTTTCAGCTATGGAACTAAATTGACCGTGAGAGGCAATATGCACTACCGGGAACGGAACTGAATTGATTGCTTTTTGGAGATTTTCGTAGGTAAATTCTCCATCTAATAATTGCTGAGTTGAAGTTACCTGCGTTTTGATTTCCGGACGATATATTGGCGAAAACGATATTATCAACCCATTAGAAACAAAAACTGTCACCTATGTAGGAACATTTACTATTGACGATTTGAGTCGGAATGTTAGTATTTTGAATCAAACAAAAATCCCTCGTGAATGGTTTTACACATTCAACTCAGATGAAACTGTTGCTACGCTCGCAAATCTAACTGTCCCAGCATAAAGATTATCATGTTTTACAGCACTAATAAGCTATCGCACATATAATTTGTATATTTTAATAGAGGGGAAGATTGAGAAAAAGATTGATATCCTTTTGCAGTGGCATCGTTATTGTATAATTTTTCCCCCTTCCCTTGTAGGGAGGGGGGTTAGGGGGGTAGGTTCTCCTACATCACCACAGCTGTATCTGTTTGAGCGACAACAGCCGCACCGGAGTAAACCAAACCCCGCTGCATATCCAGGGTAAGAATTGCGCCATCGCGAATATTTTGAGTGGCATTCTTCACACCGACAATGACTGGGACACCCAGGCGCAAACCAATAACAGCAGCGTGACTGGTTAAACTTTCGTCCTCGGTAATGACTCCTGCTGCTTTGCGGATGGCATCGACAAAATCGGCAGTGGTACGGGGTGCGACCAAAATTTCCCCATAACTGAAATTACCGACATCTACGGCATTGTTAGCGACCCGCGCCCGACCGCTGACAGAACCCGATCCGATCGCAGTTCCTTTACCCAGTACGGTAGTGACCACTTCAACTTTAATCAAATCTGTCGAACCGGAAACACCTTGGAGAGTACCCGCAGTCATCACCACCAAATCTCCCTGAGTAAGCAGACCCCTTTCTTGGGCAACGTTGAGGGCTGCTTGGAAGGTTTGACTGGTAGATGCTAACTCCAGCATCAGCAGAGGTTTGACGCCCCACACCAGTTGCAACTGCCGCGCCACGTCAACGTGAGGAGTAACGGCAATAATCGGCGTTCTGGGTCGAAATTTGGACACATTTCGAGCTGTGGCACCAGTTTTCGTCAAGCTCATAATCGCAGCCGCCCCCAGTTGTTCGGAAATTTGGCCGACGGCTTGGCTGATGGCGTTAGGGACTGAGCGACCGTTGCTTGTACCGGAATGAGTCGTTACTTGTTGGGACTGTTCCTGCTCGATTCTAATGGCAATACGAGCCATTGTAGCGACTGCTTCGACTGGGTATTTACCCACTGCCGTTTCGTTGGATAGCATCACTGCATCTGTGCCATCCAAAATAGCATTGGCAACATCGGAAATTTCGGCACGGGTGGGCCGGGGGTTGTTCGCCATGCTATCCAGCATTTGGGTGGCGGTGATGATGGGAATTCCCAACTCGTTGGCTAAGGTAATCAGTCGCTTTTGCAGGATGGGTACGTCTTCAGCGGGTAGTTCTACGCCTAAATCTCCCCTGGCAATCATGACGCCATCGCACAAGGGGAGAATTTCTGCCATTTGTTCGATCGCTTCGTGCTTTTCGATTTTGGCAATCACCGGTACGCGCTTACCGGCTGTGGAGATCAATTCTTTAATCTCCAATACGTCTTGGGGATTGCGGACAAAGCTCAGCGCTACCCAGTCTACACCTTGGTCGAGACCGAACATCAGGTCTTTGCGGTCTTTGTCGGTCAGGGCTTTGATGGAGAGGTAAACTCCTGGGAAATTGACGCCTTTGCTGTTGGAAAGCACACCGCCGACAACAACGCGACAGTGCAATTCTTCCGAACTGCGGTCTACTTTTTCCACTACCATTTCCACGCGACCGTCGTCTAACAGAATGGTCGCTCCTTCTGGAACTTCGGCGGCTAAGTTATCGTAGGTAACGGAACTGATTTCCTGAGTACCTGCGATCGGGCGGTTGGTCAAAGTGAAGCGATCGCCTTTTTTGAGTGCGATCGAACCATTTTCAAATTGCCCCAATCTTATTTTCGGCCCTTGTAGGTCTTGCAATATCCCCACCGGCTGATTCAGCTCGAAGGAAGTCTGCCGGATGAGACGAATATTGCGCTGGTGTTCTTCGTGCGTTCCGTGTGAAAAGTTGAGCCGCAGTGTAGTTGCACCAGCTTCAATAATAGCTTTCAGAACTTCTGGGCTACGGCAGGCTGGGCCAATGGTGGCGACTATTTTTGTCCGACGCAAAGTATTTCGCAGTTGCATGGTCGATCTGAGGGACTGGGGACTAAGGGCTAGTGTTGCTACGTGGAAGTCAATCATTCAAAAGTCAAAAGTGCTTTGAGCGTAAGGCATTCAACTACTTCCGATCTGGTGGGTTACTTCTGCCGTGCTGCACTAGGAGCTAGTTTTGAGACTAAACACTAACGAAGAATATACACTAGCCTCTAGCCCCGACGCCTTCTCTCTTTTCCCCTCTCCCCTCTCCCCTAACTAAACAAAACTTTATTATTCTAGGCTTCGTATCGTATACTACGCGATGGAAGTTAACTGGAGTAAAGATACTGATGTCGGAGGCACAGAAGCCGCTGACAGTACCCAAGGAGTTATTGGCTCCTCCCGGCGATTTTAATCCTACGCTACTTATGTTTGTAGCCGCCGTAGTTATGGTGATTGTCTCGACTTGCGGTTACTGGCTGTGGAACTGGCCAGATCCCTGCTGTTTTTTGATTAATGTGACGGCTTTGCATATGGTGGGGACTGTGATTCACGACGCTTCTCACCATGCAGCCCATCGCGATCGCGTCGTTAATGCCATTTTGGGACACGGTAGTGCGTTGATGTTGGGTTTTGCCTTTCCCGTGTTTACGCGGGTGCATATGCAGCATCACGCCCACGTTAACGATCCGGAAAACGATCCGGATCATTTTGTTTCTACCGGTGGGCCACTCTGGTTAATTGCGGCAAGGTTTTTTTATCACGAGGTCTATTTTTTCAAGCGCCGTCTCTGGCGCAAGTACGAGCTGCTGGAATGGTTTTTGAGTCGGTTGTTTGTTTTTTCAATTGTTTATCTGTCCTGTCAATATCATTTTTTGGGATATATTCTCAATTTCTGGTTTTCACCGGCATTGGTGGTAGGGCTAGCTTTGGGACTGTTTTTTGATTATTTGCCTCACCGACCTTTTCAAGAGCGCGATCGCTGGAAAAATGCCAGGGTCTATGCCAGCCCCATTCTCAATATCCTCATTTGCGGACAAAATTACCACCTAATTCATCATTTGTGGCCTTCGATTCCCTGGTATAATTATCAGGCAGCTTATCGGGCTACTCAACCGCTTTTAGAGGAAAAAGGCTGTCATCTTAGGCTGGGATTGTTGCAAGGAAAAGACTTTTGGAGTTTTCTTTATGACGTGTTTTTAGGTATTCGTTTTCATCATACCAAAAAGTCTAAACAACCCTTGGAAAAGCCAACTTAATCGCGCAGCCAGCAAATACGTTAAAGGGCGATCGCGTTGTATGTACTTACACGAATGGGAGTAAGTCAATTTCTAGCAGATGCGATCGCTCTTTTGTTTTGGCAATAAACTCTGTAAATTGTCGCACGATCGCAAAAAAATTAAAATTATGCCTTCAAGCCACTTCAATAAACCGATTAAAGTAGAAGTTGTCCCCCAAGATCCGGCATGGCGATATGCCTTTGAGTCAGAATCGAAACAGATTGCATTAGTAATGGCAGAAAATATTGTTGCCATTCATCATATTGGTAGTACGGCAATTCCATCGATTTACGCCAAACCGATTATTGATTTTTTAATCGAAGTTAAAGACATTAACAAAGTCGATGAGCAAAGTGACGCGATGGTAGCCCTCGGTTATGAGGCGATGGGTGAATTTGGGCTGATCGGTCGGCGTTACTTCCGCAAATACAGTTCACCCGATATCAGAACTCATAACGTTCACATATATGAGGTGGGTTCGCCAGAAATAAAACGACATTTGGCATTTCGCGATTATATAATCGCTCATCCTGAAGATGCTCAAAAATATAGCGAATTAAAGCGTGAATTGGCAAACAAATATCCACGGGATATTGAAAGCTACATGGATGGCAAAGATGAATTTATCAAAGAAATAGAAAGAAAAGCATTAAGTGATTTTTAAATGTATCGAACAGACTGGTACATCACGGGGGAGGGCAATGCTCACCCTACAAATTATGCTGATGTTGATTGACGATCGCCTACTTATAAATAAAAAGCTCACCCCCATAAGGGGTGAGAAGAAGCGACTTACCAATCTCTAACCTATGCAAAGAAAAGAAACCTAATCTTAGACCATTCCTTGTCCTCTGGGACGGGAATCCTGTTCCATTGTCAATTTCCCTTCCTCATCTTCCTTCAAGTTGCTCATTTCTTGACTGCGTTCCGCTGCAAGCTGTTCGTCTCTTTCCCTTAAGTCACCGGGTTCGTTGATGTACATTTCCGGTTCGATCGCGTAGTTATTGAGCAGACCTTCTTTATCTACTGTGTAGCCATCTGTGGTACGAATGCTGTCGTCTTCTGTTCGATCGTTCGTTCTCGATTCTTCTTCCCGTTCTAATGTGGGAACTGTTTTGAAAGTATCGCCTTCCCGTTCTCTGCGTGCTGCTGTTTCAGCAGGAACGAGGTGCGGATCGTACCGATCGCCTGCAACTCTTTCAGATGTATCCGCAGCAGATTCTATATTTTTCTTTGTTTCTTTATCCATGATTAAATCCTCAAAAAAACTATCTCTTATACCTCAGATTAACTGCGTGCAAAGTCAGCGGTAACTATCTTTGGTGTGAGGTTGGGATCGCGCTTTTCTCTGCCTTTTGGCTGCTTGGTTCCTATCTGGCTGATTATTACTTGTACGCAGGCGATTTTATGCTGTCTGACTTGTTTTTTGACAAGCTCTTACAACTTTTACAAAAATGATTTATTTTGGTTTTGCCGATGATATTGATATTTTGAAATCACTGCATCTATCTGTTGATATAGGCTTTTAGGTTGAATTGCGGGTGGAGTTGGCAGGCAAAGTCGTCGCTTCGCGCTGGGTTATCTGCGTTTGGTTCATTTTAGCTTTTTGAAGTTTTGCAAGACAGATGAAAACATATAGGTTTGATAGTTTTTTATACTGTGTGACCTAACTTTGATTTAAATTGCAAAGACACTCAAAACTGACGATTTTCCAAGGCGCTATGTTATAGGTTTGATTATCGGATAAAATTTCGGGTGCATCAACGGGTCGCTCTAGTAAATCAACAGGATTGACAATTTCCAATCCGATATCGCTGTGCAATTGCAACTCTGCTGCTTCGCCGTGGCATTCGTAACACCGCAAAATCCATCGATCGCTACGATCTTCGGATTGTTTAAATGCGATTAAAATTAGATTTTCTGCTGATAAGTTCAACAATTGACCGACTGCTGGCAAGGGAGAATTTACTTTTTCACCTACCGATCGCAGTAGTATCGCTTGCAATGGTAAATTCAATTCGTACCCGCGTCGCACTGTACCAGCCGATCGCCAATCGCCGCTGTGAGGATAAAGGGCATATGTAAATTTATGATAACCTCGATCGGCTTCTGGATCTGGCCAACTCGGACTTCGCAATAACGTTAAACGCAATTGATTTGGCTGGCTGTCATATCCGTATTTGCAATCGTTCAGCAAACTGACACCGTACATGGGTTGTTCGATTTGCGATTGCAAATCTGAAATATTTTCGGTCAAATCTGCCCAACGCAATGCACTTACTTCCCATTTCGCTTTTTCTCGCTCTGTTTCGGGTCGAGTTGTTCTGGCGATCGCACCGCAAGGAATTTCGTAGGTGACGCTATCGGCAGTTAAGTTGAGCGGAAAGGCTGCTTTTAACAAAACGTGATTTTCTTGCCAGTTGGCGGTGGTGACGATTTGGAGAACGGCATCTCCTACATCTAATACGTAATCTTGACAAATTTCCGATTTACCCCATTCGCTCACTACTCGCAATCGCTGTCGCACTTCTCCTCTTTCGATCCACTCAATTGATTTCAGCACAGTTGCTGGTAATGGATGTTCTTGATATTTCGGGTCGATATTCCAAGCATCCCAATATTGTCCGCTATCTTGAAACGCTTGCAGTTGATTTCCTCCCGCTTCTTGGAGGATTTCTTTATAATTAATTTTATCGAAAACGCCGATCAAGTTACCACTTTCTCCCCCCACAATTACCCGCAGTAATTCATTCTCTAAAATCCAATCTTTTCCGACTAAACTATCTTTTTGGACAAGTTGGCGATTTTGTTGTAAGATAGATGTGTTAGGATTGCCCATACTATCGGCTATAAACGAAATTTCCCCCTTCGGCAACGAATTTGCAAGTGTTTCAGCCTTTTGAGGGCATAGCCAAAAGACGCGATACCCGATAGACGGAACATTATTTGCCACAAACAGCAGCGTCTTTTCATGGGATAGCTGGGACGAGAGGGGTTGTTTTTCCGAGTCGAAAACTTGCCAAAGCGTTGAGGAGGTGTGTAAAGGGACGGAGACGACTGCCGATCGCTCCCAGTTGAGGGAATTGAAAACGACCAGTGGCAAAGCGTCTGGAAAAGGTGGAGAAGGGAGAGCGATTTGAGAAGCGATCGCACTCATCGCATTTTGCCATATTTCCGCGCCGACTTGTTCCACTTCCCCCCAAGCGCGATTCGCATCCGCGAAAACTGCCGGGATCGAAGTTCCGGGCAGAATATCGTGAAATTGGTTAAACAGAACTTTTTTCCAGGCATCTTCCAATTCCGTTTTCGGGTAAGCTAACCCAACAGCAATCGCAGCCAGAGAGGAAAACAATTCCGCTTGGTAGAGCAAAGCTTCGCAGCGACGATGGGAACGCTTTTGATGGGCGTGAGTCGTGTAGCAACCGCGATGGAATTCTAGATATAATTCGTCATACCAAACGGGAATGTCAGTTTTCAGTTGTTCGTTGTTGACGATCGCAGACAAATAATTCTCAGCAGTTGTAAATTCCAAATTCGGGAAGAAAGGAGAATTTTGCCAACGCCTAGCAGTTTCCAACATATCGCGGGTAGGCCCGCCGCCGTGGTCGCCGACACCAGGCAGCCAAAGAGCATCGTGCAAACCAGTTTTGATTTGCCAATCGATCGCATACTTCATCATTTTAATAGGATCGATCGTTTCCCCAATTAAAGCAGACATCAAACTGAATATCTGCGTGCCATCAGGCGACTGCCACCAGAAAACACCGTAAGGAAATTTAGTCGTATCGTTCCACGCCAACTTCTGCGTCACAAAATATTCAATTCCGCCTTGTTTGAGAAATTGCGGTAAAGTCGCGCAAAAGCCAAAACTATCAGGTACCCAGGCAACGACACTGAAGCGATCGAACTTTTCCCGAACGTAGCGCTGACCGTAGAGAATTTGACGAACGATCGACTCACCATCGATTAAATTCAAATCCGGTTCCACCCACATTCCACCGACCACTTCCCAACGTCCGGCGATAACTTGTTTTTGGATATCCGCAAATAAATCCGGGCGATGTTTTTCGATCCATTCGTACAAAGCTGGCGTAGAATGACAGAAAATTAATTCCGGAAAATCTTGCTGTAATTCTAGAACTGATGCAAACGTGCGTTGAGCTGCGATCCAAGTTTCGCTCACCGGCCATAACCACGCCATATCTAAATGCGCGTGACCCAACAAAGAGATTTTGGATTTGGGATTTTGGATTTGGGATTGCAGAGTTTGACGTAATGTGGAAAGACAGCGATCGAACTTTTTTCGATCTGGCAAAATCGACCAATCAATCTCCGCCACAGCCGTTTCGAGAACATCTAATTTTTCCGGTGCAAAACTCTCTATATAATATAGATGTACCGCTAACTCATCGGCGACAAAACCAGGTTCGATCCGATCGCGATCGGCAGATTCGTAAACGCAAAGCGATCGCATCAACGCACCGCGATCGTGACTTGGACTAACCAAACGCAAAGCGATCGAAATTTCCTCACCTGGAATCGCAGATGCACTCAACACCACCCGCGTGAAATAATCGAATAAATCTCCCGACTGAACTAAGCGATCGTTAACAAAAATCCCGACATCTTCCGCCCACCAAGTTAACGCCAGTCGCAAAGTCAATCCCTCCAAAGGATAACCTTGCAAATTATCGGGAATCACCAACTTTTGTACCAGCCATAAAACTTGGCGTCCGCCTTCCCAAACAATCTGTCTTTTCTCATTCAGTTTCACAAACGGCCAGTTCTGCCATTCATCAGACGATCGCACACTCGACCAAGGCAAATCAACAGTACCATATTGCCAATTCGATAGAACATCCACCTGAGTGAGGCGACGCAACTTTTCTATTGATAACTCGATATCTCGAACTGGCGCTGTCATTTTAACTATAGCCTCCAGGCTAGTATATGTAGGGTGGGCAATGCCCACCGACAAATCATCTGCGTTCCGAAGCGATCGTCTGCAACAAACATATCCTAACCCGACATTTCACCAACAACACATCTGCGTTCATCCGCGTTTATCTGCATCCATATGCGGTAAAAATATCGAAAATCAACTGCGTTCCGAAGCGATCGTCTGCAACAAACATATCCTAACCCGACATTGCACCGACAAAACATCTGCGTTCATCCGCGTTTATCTGCATCCATCTGCGGTAAAAACATCCACATTTGACATATCACCGACAAAAAATCTGCGATCGTCTGCGCTAAACATATCCCAAAATGACATATCACCGACAAAAAATCTGCGATCGTCTGCGCTAAACATATCCCAAAATGACATTCCACTGACAACTCATCTGCGATCGTCTCCCCTAAACATATCGAAAATCGACATGGCAGCGACAACTCATCTGCGTTCATCCGCGTGCATCTGCCTTCATCTGCGGTAAAAACATCCACATTTGACATATCACCGACAAAAAATCTGCGATCGTCTCCACTAAAAATATCGAAAATAGACATTGCACTGACAACTCATCTGCGTTCATCCGCGTGCATCTGCCTTCATCTGCGGGAAAAACATCCAAACCCGACATTTCACAGCCGATCGTAATGTACAATAAAAAAGCTGTCGGATTTTCACCAGCCGCCCTTCGCCCTAAAAATTATGCCTTCCCCAGCCGGTCGCTATCGCAGCAGATTATTCAACGTCTTGTCACGGCAGTATCGCCGGATGAAAGATCAAAGCGATCGCGCACTCAGACATCTCCAGGTAGGCGCGACGTGGACAGCCCAGATCCTCCTTTACCCAGCATACCTGACAATTCAGGCAGTGCGACTGGCTGGCAAGCAACTCAAACAAGCCGTCAATCACAGCAATTCTACAACCAAAAATCTCCCCTCCGCCGATATCCCGATTCAACGAGTGCTGGAAACAGCGATTTCCCTGTCGCCACCCCCAGATGTATTGGGGGAAGCAGTCGCCACAGCAGAAAATATCGATTTTAGCGACAAGTTTGCAAAAGAAAGGGAAATCCAGGCCATTGCCTCCCTGCTCGAAACGCGCAACTTAGTACTCGTTACTCCCCAAAATGAAATTAGGGAAATTTTAACAGCCGAAGACCAACAAGAACTGCACAAACGAATTACCTTTGAATTATCCGATTACTACCATCAGCAATTTATCGCATCAACTGCGAAAGCCACACTCGTAAATTATCTCCCAATTTTAGAAGACCGTCCCCATCTTTTCCCACCAATTCGTCTGTTCCGTCAATTCATGACTTGGATGCAAACGGGACCGGTGGCAACTCTCGTCAATCTCTTCCAAGAAGAAACTTTGCTTCACGATTTAGAAGCTAAGACTGTGCAGTTGAAACTCAAAAGCCAGGAATTAAAACTCAAGAGTCAAGAGTTACAACAAAAAATTGAAAAGTCAGCCGTTGTCGCCGCGAAGCCAACATCCGAAAATGCGATATCGTCAGAAACAGAAAACCCATCCGATCCCATCGCCACGCTAACGGAAACTCCTCTCCCAGAAACAGAAGAAATTATAGTTCCATCCTTTATATATAGTCTCGACAACACGATCGCCGAATTGGAATCCGGTAACCTGGCGGTGATGACCGAAGTAACCGCATCTTTAGCGCATCGCAGTCACGAATTCCTCCAAGTAGTAAAAACTCGCTGGGTCGATGCTCACGCTACAGTCATCGAAGTAGAAAATTCTGCAATCGACAATCCAGAAACGCATCATCTCAAATTTAAAGTTCAATCTTTAATTAAAGCTGCGATCGACTACTTTTTTGGCGCGAACAGCACCGTCAAATTACCTTCCCAAACAATCCCCGCGCTTACTGCTGCCGAACAGACGCTCGAAAATCTACCCGCGATCGCTCCTAGTCTGCCACAATCCAAGCAACCCCTATTCAACTTGTCTAAACTTCTCCCCCGCGAATCGCCAAAATCACCGGCATCTGAGATATTGACATCCAGCTTGCTAAGTGCGAATATAAATAAAGAAGATCCTTGGCTAACGCAATCAGACTTATTTGGTAATTCCGGATCTCGAACACTAGAAAAATTAGCCCAACGCGCTGGGAAAAAACCCCCTCCCGTCCAAGAGACTGGCCTTGGGGAGGGAGAAGATATGGAAAAAAACAATAATATATATATGAAAGCGACCCTGCTCTCCGAACCGGAAACAGGTCGCTCGAAATCAGTTGTGAAAAATCGCCATTCAGAAAATCGTCATTCAGATAGAGAAGAGGGTCGCAAAAATACTCGCCCCAAAAGCAAGCCAACGGAAAATAAAACTGCAAAAAGCGTTGCTACTAACACATCGCTAGCTGCATCTAATCGTAACACAAATGAGGGCGATCGCACATCTTCTCCCCGTAATTCCGAGTCAGATTGGATCGAAATTAAAGCCAAGCCAGCCGGATATGTAAAGCACCCATTAGAACAGATACTAGAATGGCTTGATTTAGCGATGTTGTGGCTAGAAGAACTAATAGTAAAAGCTTTCCAATTACTGCATAAGCTTTTAACAAGTAAAAAGTAAAATGCGATCGCTTTTAGTTTATTTACTATTGCCGTCCTTCATCGCAACTCACAACAAACATAATATCATTCAATCAGTGGCAAAAGAGCGAACTCTTGACGAATATCTAGTAAAGAGCGATCGCATCCCGCGCAGGCGTAGGTAAAACCACAATTTATCGGTGGTATAATTCCAAAGAAGAACTCGTTGCAGATGCGATCGAAAGCCTCAGACAAGACGTAGTATTACCCGAAACAGGTAACCTTTGGAAAGATATTGACGCCCTCATCGAAAGCGCCGCCCAAATAACATTAAATCCATTAGGGCGACAAACAGTAGCCTCGATTGTCAGCACCGCATCAAACCACCCTCGTTTTGCCGAGATATACTGGACAAAATACCTTCAACCCCGAAGACAAGCCTTTAGCATTGTTTTGGAACGTGCCAAAAAACGAGGTGAAATTCAGGCAGATATCGATCCAAATTTAGTCTTCGATACAATTAGCGGCATAATGCTTTACACGCTCATTTTCCCACCCGCAAATGAATCGTGGGAAACTTATATCCGTCGCGTTCTGACATTCCTGTTGAGAAGCTAATTCCTAATTAATTGCCTAATGCGATCGCGAAATGCTCTCAAAGTAGGACTTCTGCCCAGAGTAACGCTTTGCGCGACAAACTCAGTTATGAGTTCAATAATCGGTAATTCTGGGAAAATCGGACTGCTTTGAGAGCCAATATATTTGCCTTCTTGCAGTATATTAATTTGTAACTTATTATTTTCGTATCGCCACAGTTCGGTGACTTGTAAAACTTCATAAGCTTCCAACTGTGTTTTAGAAGTAACATCGATTTCGATCGCCAAATCGGGAGGCGGATCTACCGTCAAGTCTACGCGCCTTTTCCCCCTCATCACTTCATGATTTTGAATATAAAAACATTGGTCTGGTTCAACCCCAACTTTTTTGCTTTCTCGCTTGAACGTAGTCGAACCAAAACACTCGCAATCAATCTGCAATTCTTCTAACAATAATTTTATCATGTCACCAATCAGTTCTTTATCTACCTCATGTTCTGGCAATGGCATCCTAATCTCCAATATTCCTTGGCTGTAAGCTAATCGATTGGCACGATGTTCTCCAAGTTCTGCCAAAATTGCTTCAAATTCTTGCCAACTGACATCGTGCAGCAGCACTCGCTGTCCTGGCGGAATATTTATCTGTCTGAATTGAACTGTTACCATATTAAGAGGTTTAATTAAAAATTAAACTCGCTATTCTTCATTCTTTCACTTGCGGCTAGTAATCTTGAAGAACGCCAAAATCCACAAATCTTACCCCAGTCCCGCCGAAAGGTTGGCCACCATTATTCCAATTGAAATCGCTAATCCGCAACAGAATCGCACCCAACTGCACATCTGGATTGTAACGCAAAGTAATCCCGTAAGTGCGGCGGCTGTATTCCAAAAAATAATCCGTACTGATACTTTTATTAGTATCCAAATTAATAGCAGTTTGAAAACCGATCCGAAACGGGCCGTAAAGTTGCTGCGTCACACCAAAAGAAAGTACTCTTTCATCAACAACGCGATCGAAAAAGAAAGGCGATTCACCATTTCTTAACACCCGTGTCAAGCGGAGATTAAACCCGGTATAATCTAGAACAGGCTTAGAAAAATGACCGAATTGTCCTAACAAAACAATGCTACCCGTAAAAGTACTTTGAGTTTCACCGTTGCTATACAAACTGGTAGTACTGGTAACACTGGGAACTAAAGAAACAAAAGGAATAACAGGAACCGGCGTATATCGCAAACCCTGAGATGCAGTTGCAGGTAAAGCTTGTCCTCGCCACAAACGGATACCGCGATTGATAGAAACGCTAGCTTGGTAGCGACCTAAGCTAGTGCGGTTATTTGTCCGCACAGGTGCAAGCAATTCCAGACGATCGGTATCCGCATTAATATACTGAGCCCCAACTTGATAAGTCAAATTAGCCCCTGTTTTCGCCAAAGGAAAAACGGGGGAAGTCAGCACACCGCCGATCGCTTGTTGTACAGTTTGATATCCCAAAGACCCATTGAACAATTCATCGCGGAAACTATATTCCAACGTTAATCGGTGCGGCCAACGAGTGCCGATTACCTGTACCAATCGCGTATTTGCGCGTATTTTCTCTGCAATTCCTTCGGAACCGAAATTGTTGACCGTTACAGAAGACCCCACGAGAGTACGCGGGCCAACCGTAGCGCTGAATCTAGCCCTGACGCCAAACAATTCCGCAGGATTGCCAAAACCCTCAGATATGGCCCGCTGAATAAAAAACTGAGGCGTGACCGAAAATCTGACCTTACTGCTTCTGTAGACCTCAAAACCCCTGTAGATATAAACCCCACCCCGCTCTCGCTCATCATAGCCAACTTGAAAGATCGGCGGTTCGCTCTCAGTGCGATCGAACGCATAGCGCGATCGCGGAATCGGCAAAGCAAAACCTTGATCGAACACCAAGCGAGGACGAGTCAGCGCCACCTCATCCCGCAACGGACTCACCTGCGTCACAATCGCTTGGTCAGCCCGAACTTCCAATTCCGGCGGCGAAAACGGGTCATTAGTCAACCGCACATTTCTCGCCCTGTAACCTCTCGGATAAAAATCAATATTCTCCGCCTCAAAACGTATCCGCCTAACTTCGCCACCCCTTCCCGCACTCGGTAAACCGCTACCCGGTCTGGTGCCGCCGAATACCAAATTAATTCCACCCACACTGGTAACTTGTTGCGGCGCTTGACTTCCCAACAGGCGATCGCTCAACGGTCGTTCCGCCACCACAGGAGGAACCACACCCGTATTCGGTAAATTAAACGCCAAGTCAGTACCAGAAGTAGGCAAAAAGATCTCGCCGCTACCGTTACGAATATTACCGCTATCTTGTACAAAGTTATACACAATCCTTTGGCCGCGCAGATTCTGCTGACCGCGCCGAAAAGCCGCACTACCCTCAGCCACAGCAACCCGATTCACCAAATTGCCTTGCACGCGATCGGCAGTCAGCACCCCGCCCTGATAGCGCATCTCCACATTACCTACCCCTGTGAAAATTTGCCGCGCCGCATCGTACTCCAAGCGGTCTGCAAACAATTCGATCACCCCCACCGTCGGAGGGATATTCACAGGCGTCCCCGTAGCTGGCGCTTGCTGCTGTCTACCTTGAGACTGTCTTCTTTGCGATTGTTGCCTTTGGTTTTGGCGTCTGTTGCGAATATTGCCGCTGCTTGTGCCAATATGCCCCGTCGGTAAGATTTCCGCTTCTGGATTGGGAGAAAATACTGGTTCCGGATCGATTTCGATCGATCTCGAAGGGTTCGGCGTCTGGACTAATTCCGTATCCCGCACTGTAAAATACGATAATTCCCCTTCTTTCGTCGCTAAGCCAGCAGATTTCTCCGATTCACCCGCTATCAGTATTTCATCAATAATCGCAACATCGGAGGATAGGTCTGTTGGGGCCATCTCTTTCCCAGGCAGAGACTGAGAACCCCATTCCTGATTTTGTGCTACTTCTGGAACGATATTGCCAGTAGTGGCGAACTCTTCCACCTCATCGGAAGGCATCACCACACTCAACGGCGAACCCAACAGGGCAGCGCTTTTCGCCGTCTCGGCAGTTGGATCGGGCGCAGGTTCTTCTTTTGCTGCTGCGGTGTTTCGATCTCCTGCCGTTGATAATACTGGCGTTGCAGCTGTCAGTTCTTGCTTGTCAGCAGTCAGTACTTCGCTACTGACTGCCCATAACAAATCATTTATCAGTTGTGCGTTGTCACCGATCGGCGCATTGCTACCGACGACTGACGACTGACTCCTCAATAACAAAGACCGATCGTCTGTCAGTTGTGTATTGTCACCGATCGGCGCATTGCTACCGACGACTGACGACTGACTCCTCAATAACAAAGACCGATCGTCTGTCAGTTGTGTATTGTCACTTATCGGCGCTTTGCTACTGACGGCTGACAAATGGCTAATAATAGCAGGCGGTTCGGGTGGCGGAACAGCGTAGGGCATCTTTTATAATAATGAAGCGAATTGACAGCCCAGACGCATATTTTTCGGCGTTGAGGCTGTGCGGGCGAGATATGCCTCGCCCAGACGGCCTAAGGCATACTTAAACAACCGATGTTTATTCCAAATCGCGCCGTTTGGGGTTCCGGGCGGGGTCGTTAGACAGAAATCCGAAGACAAACAGGCTAACGAAGAAGAGGACAACAACATAAACAACGATCTTGAGGGTCACCATACTGGTATCTCCGAAGGTGTGAACAGCAGAACGTGAGTGTCATCTAGACAAGACAGCTTTATATGATACCGAAATATGGCTCATTTTTTAGCGTCGCGATCCCGAATTTCTGGAGGGGAGGGGGAGTCAAAAGTCAAAAGTCA
>NZ_JACJPW010000134.1 GCF_014696265.1 Aerosakkonema funiforme FACHB-1375
CCAGAACCTTATATATAAGCAGTTATAGGATGCCCTAGCCCCTAGCCCCTAGCCCCTAGCCTCTTACCAAGGATTCCCAATCATCGTAAAAGCAGCCCAATAATAAGGATGGGAGAAATTACGATTAGTGCTTCTGGATAGTTCTGAAGGCAAGGGAATACCGCCTTTATTTCCGATCCCGCGTAACTGACCCCCCTCGACCCGCACTTGTCCTGTGATGAGAGCGACTTGTGCCTGCCTGAGTGCTTCTGCACGAATAGGAGCTGTTTTTAAACGTTCGTAAAACTCCGTCATCAGTCCCAAAGTGCCTTCATCGCTGACGTACCACAAACTTGCCAGTGCTGACTGCACTCCCGCCTGCACAGCCAATCCAGCAAATCCCAATTCTACATCTTTATTGCCGATCGCCGTGCGACAAGCGCTCAGTACCAGCAGATGTACGGGAGGGTTATTCCAGTCAAAGTTTCGCATTTGGTCTATTCCCATTTTGGTATCCCAAAACTGGATATAGGAGTTACTTACTGGGCCAGGGCGGAATTGGGCATGGGTAGCCAAGTGTACGATCGCAAAACCCTTCTCTTCCCGTTCCGATTTGAGATTATCGATAGTAAAGGCTTCGTTGAGAGCGATATTTCCAGACCACAATTGGGTAGCAATAGTAGTTAACTCCACCGGTACTGCCGGTAAGGGACTTTGATCTGTAAACTTAGACGCGCCCATTGCTAAAACCGATGCGTTTTTGAGATTGAAGTAGTGAGGATTGGTCAAGCTGAAACTGGGCATTACGGAAACGCTATATTTCTGGACTAGAAATTGCTTGCCATCATGGAGAGCTGCTATGGGCAAGGATCTCAAACCAGCATCCGGAATAAAGATGAGGTTCTGAATACCTCGTTTTTCTAATTCCGGTTGCAGCGGTGTGATTATCCATTGGTAAAGTTGTTGAGCGGATTTTAAATAGCTGGTTGTACCGAGTTTGGTTGTATCGGTCACTTCGCCCTGAAGTTCTCTAGCTTGGGCGACAATTTGCGATCGCGTCAAGTTAGGGATGCGCTGACGAATTGGTTCCCCTTCTGCTGTAATCAGCACCATTTCTACTGCATCGCTATCGCGGATTTGGCAATTTTCTTGTGCTGGTTGAGCGTTAGCAGTTGAACCTGGATTGTTTGGTTTTTGCTCAACATTTGGCAACGGTTGTTTGGGACAAGTTACCAGTTCATCTACTGTTGCCTTTCCGCGACTAAATACTATATAGATCAGTGCTGGTTTGACATTGGTTTGTTCTTCCGTTTCCTTAAGAGTATTTTGGATTTCTGCCAAGCTTCTGATTCGCGTCGGAGTATTTAACCCTATATAAGATTCGTAGTCTTGTGTGAAGACTTCCTCGAATGCTCCCTGCACGAAGTCGATTGGTGGTTTGGGAATACCTTCTACTATTGTCGGTCGCGGTGCGGAATTTGCCCGCTCGGTTACCGACTCAGAAATCTCAGTAGGTACAGGTGGCGGTTCCGGTGCAGGTGGCGGTTCCGGTGCAGGTGGCGGTTCCGGTGCTGGTGGCGGTTCCGGTGCTGGTGGCGGTTCCGGTACAGGTGGCGGTTCCGGTACAGGTGGCGGTTCCGGTACAGGTGGCGGTTCCGGTGGCGGTGGCGGTTCCGGTATAGGTGGCGGTTGATCTGAAGTAATAAGCTGAATATTACCCAAAGTGAAGGGGCCTGGGAAAGATTGGGTAGGCGCAATTGTATCAGACCCGGTTTTTATAGCACCAGCAGATCCGTTTGTCGTAGCATCACCCACAATAAACGGCACACCCAAATCTCCTCCGGCATGACGGATAATTATTGAACCCTTGCCTGTACCGCCAGCAGTGGAAATACTACTGCCGTCAGGTAATGTGCCGATCGCACGGAAGAAACGCGCTGTGGTAATATCTACGCTGCCGCCAGTTCCATTCGTTCCTCCCTGTGCGTTGATGCTGCCAACTTGAATATCGTTGGGAGGGTCGAGGAAGACGGAACCGCCTTTACCGACTGTAGCGCTAACATCTATATTGCCGGTGTTGATGCGATCGCCTGACACAACAGTAACAGCACCGCCTGCTTCTACGCCTGTGGATCTCAAGTCACCTGCTGTCACGGCTGCTTTTTCGCTGTAAAGTCCGATCGATCCACCAATTTTAGTAGCAGCTGAAGCATCTAGATTGCCGGTTTCGATCGTGCTGTTTTTGCTGACGATCGTAATATTGCTACCAGTGGTGGTGATATTGCCAGTACGGATACTGCCATTGGTTCTGAGATCTACGGTGTTAGTGGTATTGACATTTCCTTGTATATTAATATCGCCAGTTCCGGCAGAGTGCTGTAAGCTACCGGCTGCGATCGTTCCAGCAGCTGTAAAGTTGTTGGCATTGGCGATCGCAATATTACCAATTCCGGTGACCGCACCCTTAAAGGTAATGTTACCCGTGCCGGCATTCAATGTTAAGTTATTGGCTTTACCCGCCTCGCTATCCAGAACATTGAAGGTGATGTCTTGACCGCCACCGCTACTGAAGTAAGCATCATCGATGAGAGTTACTGGTATATTAAACGAGAGCGCCTTGGCGGTGACAATACCTCCAGCTACAAAAACTCTCTGTGCGTTGAGGATATCTATCTTGGCAAGCGGCGTTCCCGTACCAACAGCACCGTTGAATGTGACGTTGCCTGTGTTAGAAAGGGTTAATTGTCGTTCGCCATTAACTGTACCGGTGAAGGTGATATCGCCAGTACCCGCATGAAGGGTGACATCATTTCCCAAAACGACATTGCGTCCGACGGTGATATTTGGATTTGAGGTGGTGATGTTGGCGTTGAGGGTAGTTACCGCGCTATCGAGGGTGATGGAAGCGTCATCAATGCCGGTAATTGGGCCGTTGACTTGGATTGCACCCGCTCCCGCACGAATTGTTACCGGGTCTGAGAATGTAACTTTATTTACTATTGTTGTAGCAATACTATCGGCGCGTCCGATGGTGATGGAACTGAAACCATTTTGTAATAAGGCGATTTCAGCATCTGTGAGATTGAAAGCACCGGGGATAGCTGCATTAATTGCTACATTCCTATCTTTAGTTGCAGGCTGAAGCACAAGGCTGCTAGTGCCGCTCACCAGTCCGCCAAAGTCGATTTCACCTGCCGTGAGGGTGAGGGGATTGTTGCCTGCGGTTAAGCTGGAATTGAAGGCGATCGCACCTGTACCGGGATTAAATGTGACATTGCCAGTCAGTGTTACTGCGCCGGTGAAGCGGATATCTTTATTATTGGTGATGATATCGCCGGCGGTGAAGATCGCACCTTGGCCGATCTGATTAAAGGCTCCATCTAACTTCATATCAGCAGCATCGGCAATTGTCACCAATTCGCTGTTGTTGATGGTGACACCGCCGTTATTGCTAGTGGCGATCGCACCATTCAAGTTAAAATTTTTACCTGTTAAGTTAATGCCAGTGGGAGTGTTGGTATCCAAATCCCCCAAATTGGTAGCACCATTACCCGATTTCTGAGTGATACTGGCAGCAGTTATCGCACCTGCTTTCACATTGTTGCTATTTTCGATAACGAAATTTCCGATTCTCGTTTGATTTCCCACCGCATTCGCAAAGGCGATATTTCCTCCCGCCGTTAAACTCAAATCGAAATTGCCATCAACGGTATTACCAAAATTGATATCGCCAGCATTCTTACCAGTATTGAGAACAACATTACCTTTGAGAGTAACGGGACTGCTAAAAGTAATATTATCATCGGTAGTGGCGATATCCACAGCAATGGTAACTGCACCAGCACCGATTTGATTAAACGCGCCATCTAAGTTAAATTTAGTAGTTCCCGCCAGTGCTAACGGACTGCTGTGATTAATTGTGAAACTGCCACCATTTGTAGTGGTAACATTCCCGTTGAGATTGAAGCTATTACCTGTTAAGTTAATGCCAGTGGGACTGTTGGTATCCAAATCCCCCAAATTGGTAGCACCATTACCCGATTTCTGAGTGATACTGGCAGCAGTGATTGCTTGTGCAGTGACGTTATTGGCATTGTTAATTGTCAAGTCACCGAGTCGAGTAATACTGCCGATATCGCCAACGGTAATATTTCCCGTACCCGTTTCCAAAGTGAGATTTGTAGCGCCATTAATTGTACCGTTTAAATTTAAATTACCGCCGCCAATTGCACCAGTGCTGAGAGTAATGTTCTTACCAATTTGGGTATTCCCGTTGATGGTAATATCTCGATCGACTGTAGTAATATCAGCGTTGAGTTTGGTTATGCCGCTGAGGGTAATAGAAGCGTTGTCAGTTCCTGTAATTGCACCGTTGACTAGAATTGAACCTAACGGAGACTGGATGATGACAGGATCGCTAAATGCGATCGCATTATTTAATGATATAACACCGCTGCCATTACTGCGTCCGATAATAATGGAATTAAAACCATCAGCTAGTGCGGTAAAATTGGTAGCTGCGATATCTAAATTTTGACCCGCTGTGAATGGCTGAAGCAAAATATTGCCTCTGCCTTGTACCGAATTAGCTGCACCGATGAAGTTAATTTGATTGCTGGTTAAACTGATATTGCCAGTACCGGATAAGCCTTTTGAATTGATACCGGAAACGGTAATGCTGAGGGGAGATTCTAAAGAAATTTCTCCGCCACTTCCATTCACAGAATTTGTTTCCAGATTACCTGCGCTGGTATTAATTGCACCGCTTGTACTGGTAATAGTAATAATCCCGCCATTGCCGTTTTTGGCAATGGAATGAATTGCGCCTGCGGTGATATTACCATTGGCATAGAGAATGATATCGCCGCCATCGCCGTTATTGGAATCAGCGTTTAAAATACCTCTGGCAATATCGATCGCACCTTGTTTGCTGACGATCGTTATATCACCGCCATCACCAACACTACTGGAGTAAGAATTTACTCCTGCGATGGTAATGTTGCCGTTAGCTTCTATGTCGATTGCACCGCCGTTTCCAGTCACTGCACTGGAATCGATCGTGCCTGCACTGGTATTAATTGTGCCTGCGGTGCTAGTGAGTGCGATCGTTCCACCAACACCTGACGATTGCGATCGCGAATTGATATTGCTTGCAGTGATATTTCCAGTGGAATTCAGTGCAATCGTTCCGCCATTGCCACTGGAAGATGAGTTGAGCGTGGCGGCGGTGGTATCAATTGTTGCTCCCGTCAGGGTAATCGCGCCTCCCGACGAAACCAAATCTTTGGCAATAATTAACGCTCCCGCACTAATCATCGAAATTTGTCCGCCGTCGGTAGACAAATTGCCGATAGGGAAATTCAAATTAATTTGACTGGGAGTGGTAGCGTTACCGATAAAAACAGCGGCTCCATTTGTAGTAATGTTGCCGTTGAGGTTAACAATTCCAGGAGTATTGATATTTAAAGGATTGTCTGTACCGCTACCTAAAGAACCTAAAACAATTGCATTTGTGGTGATGTTTTGCGCCGCAGAGAGCGCGATCGCACCGCCATTTCCGTTAACGGCGGAGGAGTTGAGTGTGCCTGCACTGGTATTAATTGTGCCTGCGGTACTGGTGAGGTTAATTGCTCCAGCAGCTCCGTTCTTACTGGAAGAGGAATTGATGTTTCCGGCGGTAATGTTATTAGCAGCTTGGAAAGTAATTGTGCCGCCGTTACCGTTTTCAGAATAGGAAGATACGGCGTTGAAACTTGTATCGATCGCACCAGATGTACTGATGAGGGAAATGTTACCGGCATTGCCGCTACCGACATTTACTACATAGGAAAGTAGCTGTCCGGCAGTAATATTGCCTTGTGCTTTTAGGGTAATTTCCCCGC
The DNA here is from genome assembly GCF_014696265.1 of Aerosakkonema funiforme FACHB-1375. Classification (GTDB taxonomy): domain Bacteria; phylum Cyanobacteriota; class Cyanobacteriia; order Cyanobacteriales; family Aerosakkonemataceae; genus Aerosakkonema; species Aerosakkonema funiforme_A. The sequence continues at coordinate 5,862 of NZ_JACJPW010000134.1, forward strand.
CTTTGCCGAAAGTAGTTCCCGCATCTAGTTTGCCGATGCTGGTATCGATCGCACCAGATGTACTGATGAGGGAAATATTACCGGCATTGCCCGTACTTCCCTCTCCTACTAAACTAATAATGTTGCCAGTTTTGATATCGCCTGCTGCGTTGATGGTAACCGAGCCGCCGTTACCGATGGTATTATTTTGCGTTCGGCTTTCTATCGTACCAGCGCGGGTGTCAACTGCACCCGATGTGCTATTGAGAGTAATGTTACCGCCATCGCCAGAACTAGCAGCGAAGGAAGATAAGTTGCCAGTTTTGATATCGCCGTTAGCATTAAGTGCGATCGCTCCCGCATTCCTACTAGCAGAAGAGGAGTCGAGTTTAGCGAGACTGGTATCGATCGCACCCAAGAAGCTGGTGATGGTAATTCCGGCTGGTGCTGTGATGTTACCTGCGGTGATATTTTGATTGGCTTTAAGGGTAATAGTAGCGTTACCGGCACCTCTAATAGACCCGCCAGGGGTAAATGCGATCGTACCTGCACCGACAGGAGATTGAATGGTGACCGGATCTTGGAAAGTAACAGCGCCTTCAACGGAAATTGTACCGCTGCTATCCGATCTTCCGATCGTAATTGAACTGAAACCATCTTGAATTCGATCTAAGGATGGCCCTAAATCTAAAGCAGGTGAATCGGGTAAAGGTTCCGCCACGCCAAGTTTAATATTTAAACTGGGGGTAGAAGGTTGAATTGCCAGATTGCCACCATTTGCAGACACAGGCGCAGCAAAAAACGACATTTCATCTGCAATCAGGGTGAGATTGTAAATATCGGCTGCCAAACTGGAATTAAAAGTTATGGTGGCGGTACCGGCATTAAACGTCGTATTGCCTGTCAGAGTTACTGGTGATAAAAACGAGATATTGTCATTGGTGGTGATTAAATTACCGGCAATGGTAACTGCACCAATACCATCTTGAGTGAAAGCGCCATCGAGATTGAAGTTATCTGCTTTCAGATTTAAATTGTTGGTATTGGTGATGGTAACGCTGCCGTTATTGGTAGTAGTAACGCTGTTATTTAAATTGAGGATACCGCTGGAGTTAATATCGATGTTGCCGGCCACTTTCATGGTGGATTTGATATCGACATTTTGACCGTTGATATTTAAACCTGTGAGTGGAGTGCCGCTGCCAATGGCATTGTTAAATTGAATATTACCGGTGCCGGCATCCACGGTAAGAATGCTTGTGCCGTCAACTGTGCCGGTGAAGGAAATATCGCCTGCACCCAATGCGCCAGTACTGACGATCGGATTGCCACTCAGGAAGGTGTTACCGTTGAGGATGATATTTTGGTCGGCTGTCTTGACATCTGCCGCTAAATTAATTGTCGGAGCGTTTAGGGTGATGGCAGCGTTGTCCGTACCGGTGATCGGTGCTAGTGCAGAAATTACACCTGTTGGCGATTGAAGTGTTACCGGGTCTTTAAAAGTAACCGCACCTTTGACTGAAATAGTGCCGCTGCTATCAGATCGTCCGATCGTAATCGAGGTGAAGCCATCTTTCAAATTATCGAATATGGCTGCTTCCAACTCCAAATCTTCTTCGGTAGTTCCGGCAACTATAACGATATTGTTACTGGCTGTAAAAGGCTCCAGCAAAATAGCACCTTTGCCGGAAATGGTGTTGTTCAGGTCGATCGAATCGCTGGTGATGCTGATATTGCCAGTACCGGATAAGCCAATCGCATCGATGATACCTGCGGTAACTCCGTTGGGGGAAATTAGTTGAATATCTCCGGCATTGCCACTAGCGGAGGCGGAGACAAGCGTACCGAAACTGGTGTCGATTTTGCCGCCGGTGCTGTTAAGCACAATTTTGCCGCCATTGCCGCTACCGGAGGAACTGGAGTTGATATCTCTGGGAGCGCTTGTGGCAGTCGAGCCTTGCGATTTGATGTCGCCTGCGGCGTTGACGGTGATGTTGCCGCCGCTGTTACTGGTAGAAGTGGATATCAACGAGCTACTAACGGCACCGCTGCTGCTGGTAATATCGATCGTACCGCCACCGGAAGGGCCACTGGAGTTGATTCCACCGACAACAATATCGTTGACTGCGGTGAGACTGACGTTGCCACCAACACCGCTGCCACCGCTACAGGGTATTGCTGTCGCGGAACAGGAATTGATCGCGCCTGGGATGCTGGGATTAACTGTTGTCGTATCAATTTTGCCACCAGCGTTGAGGGTGATATTGCCACCGCTCAATAAACCATAGGAATTTAGATCGACTGTTTCGATGTTGCCAACAGCTTTGAGGGTGATGTCGCCGCCGTTACCGTTGATGGCACTAGATTCGATGTTAGAGCTGAAATTGGCGGTGATGTTGCCGCCGGAATCGATCGAAATATTGCCGCCATCGCCGACATTGGTGACACTGGATAATATATTGCCATATTGAATATTGCCAGTGGCATTGAGGACGATCGCACCGCCATTGCCTTCGGTACCACTGGAGTCAAGAGTGCCGGCAGATGTATTAATGTTGCCGCCAGTGCTGGTAATGCGAATTTCTCCGGCGTTGCCGGTGCCAATGTTGCTGGAATTGATGTTACCGGTGATGATATCGTTGGGGCCAGTAATGACGATCGCTCCTCTGTTGTCAGATTCGGAGCTGGTGTCGATCGTTCCGATGCTAGTATCGATCGAGCCAATAATGCTGTTAAGAGTAATTGCGCCGATGCCAGTAATTTGAGCTAAACCGTTATTTTGCAGGACAATAGCGCTATCGGTTTGAGTTCCTTTAGTGCCACCTTTGCCTGTGAGGTTGATATTTCCATCGATCGAAGTGACCTTGCCTCCGAAAGCGCCATCGATTAATATCCCTGGATTGGTATTAGTTCCGTTACCGCCGCTGCCGTCGAGGGTAATATTTCCCGTTCCGATCGATCGTACCTCGCTGCCGACACTTCCTCCGCTACTGTTGCCAATAAAAATTCCTGTATTGTTTATCCCAGTGGCGTTAGTGCTGCCAGTACCAATCAGGGTAATATTTCCCGTTCCCTTCGATTCCACCACACCATCGTCATCAATTGCAATGCCGTGATTGCCGCTGCCTGTCCCCAAACTTGTGCCAGTCAGGGTGATATTTCCATTTATAGAACTCACTCTGGAATCTGTGGTGACGATCGCGATGCCTTGATTGCTATCTGTTCCATTACTCCCAGTACCATCGAGGATAACAGCCCCCGTACCGGTTGATTCCACCGCCGCACCGTTGCCGATTAAAATGCCGCTATTATCAGTTCCAGTACCAGTACCTACGCCAGTCAGCCGGATTTCTCCGTTTTCTGCTCTTACCAGGGAGCCTGCGTTAAGCATCCGGATGCCGAAATTTTGATCTATCCCGACACCGCCAGTACCGCTGAGGGTAATAGTCCCACTTCCGTTGGTTTGCAGATTGCTCTCGAATAAAGTAATGCCTTCGTTATTACCGCTAGTAATACCACCAACACCCGTGAGTTGAATATTGCCGCCTTGAGCGTTAACTGCACTTACGGAGAGAGAGACGCCTGTGTTGGAGATGCTATTTCCTCTGCCAATGCCGATAAAATTGGCTCCGTTTGTATTGATTGTGGCATTGGTGAGGTTGAGAGCGCCGCCATTGATATTATCGGCATCGGCATTGAGCGTTACTGCGCCGCCGTTAGTGGTGATATTGGCATTTAATACGGAAATGTCGTTATTGGCTTGGGCTGTAATTCCAACTCCGGGTGCAACAATATTGATGTCTGCATTAAAGTCAATGTTATTAGTGGCTTGCAGAATGACGTTTGCAGTGGCGTTGTCGATCGTGCCATTGGTGATAGTGTTACTTCCACCCGGATTATCATCAAATTGGTCGTTTGCGGCCAAATCAGGGGGATTGTTTAAACCTGCCACAACGGTGATATTTGCCGGATCTAAAAGCAATGTGCCAAAAGCACCTTGAGGAGCGGATAGGTCAGCTTTACCAGCGAAATCAAGGAACTCTTTGCCCGAAATTTCCGCAAAGCCACCTTTGCCACCAACGCTACTTCCCCGCGCTGTAATTGTGCCGTAGAAGCGGGTCGCTTCATCTGCCCAAACAATGATACGCCCGCCATTGCCGATGCTGAAACTATCAGCAGAAATAACAGAATCTTTACTGACAAAGGTGCGGGACGCATTTGGAATTGTGCCTTTACCTTGATAATCGCCACCGATTCGCACATTGCCGCCGCCATTCGTTCCGTCAGCGTTAATATTGCCGTTTACTACACCAACTTTGTTGCCTAAAATATTAACATTACCGCCAGTTTGTCCGGAAACGTTAATAACACCGGAGGCAATAGCGGTGTTACCTTCTGTGGGGATCTGAATTCCGGAACCTGTTAGCTGGATGCTACCATCTTGATTAACTGTGACTCCCGTGGCATGACCGCCGTTTCCGCCGGTTAACATTTGGGGTAAGGATGCGATCGGCAATGTCCAATTATTAGGCTGGGCATTGCCCACCAGCGGCTGAATTTCCAAACCAAGCACAAACCCAGCTTGAGAAAGTCTCACCAAACTAGAACCCGGAACTGCCGTAACGCTGATGTTTCCCGCAGGTGCTGACAACTGTCCGGTGTTGATAACTGTGCCGCCCAATAAGGTTAAATCTTGCCCCACTCCTACTGTTAAATTCCCCGAATTAAGTATGCTTCCGGGTTGATTCATGGTGAAGGCAAAACTGTTGGGCGTTCCTACTAGGGAAGCATAATTATTAGTTCCAACTGCATTAAACCAATTGTTACCAAAGCCAATACCGTTAGCTGTCGTAGCTGTAAAAGCAGCAGGCAGGTTTAAACTGGCATTTGCACCAAAGACAATGCCAGATGGATTCATTAAAAATAAGTTGGAATTGCCACCTGTAACTTGAATTAAACCGTTAATATACGAAACATTGCCGCCGCTAATTCTGGCTAAAATATTGAGGATATCCGGTCTTGATAAAAAGTGGGCAATTTGACCTTTATCTAGGCCAAATTCCGTAAAACTGTGAAATAAGTTTGCCCCATCTCCAGATTGTTGCCCACCCGTGATATCGAGGCGGTTTCCGTTAGGGGTGACTACTGTTCCGGTACCGTCGGGCGCGGGAACGATCGGCTGTGCCAGAACAGGTGGCATCTGTAAGCCTACACTCCCCGCCAAGGCTGGAAAAAGCCAACACAAAACGGTAGAAACCGAGTAATTATTCCCTTTGGTATATTGACTTTTTAATTTAGCCTTGTTATTAGTTGCGAAAACACGGTTAAAGCTTTCCATATTTGCAGCTAAATAGTTAAAAGTGATTGTTCTAACATAGTCTCTCCGTTTCTAAGCATCAAGAATTCGTGAGATTCTTAAAAAAAATTATTAAATTAGGGTTGATGCTGAAACTGCTTGGCCTATTTTGGTAGGGGTAATTCATGAATTACCCCTACAATAGCTACAGGATATCATTAGACATCTCCGCCAAAAGAATCTCAAAGGGCAGGATGCCTACCCCACAAGAATCTCAAAGGGCAGGCAGGATGCCTACCCCACAAGAATTTTTGGAGATATGTAATATAAGGACGCAGCGGATCGGGTTAAGGTCGAGTAATTGACCGATCTTGTGCGGAAGCTCGATCGCTCTCAGATAAATCGTCGCTAGCAGGAACAATTTGTCTGGGTTCTTCGTCAGCAAACGGATTGTGGAAAAACGAGCCTGTTTGCGGTGGTAAAGTTGGCTCGAATACGATTTCGGCAATACTTTTAAACACACCCGTAAACGGAATTGCCAGAATTACTCCTAACAATCCACCCAACTTCGCTCCTAATAACAAAGAAACGAAAATAATTACCGGCGATAAACCGGTAAGATTCCCCATAATGCGGGGAGCGAGCAAATTATCTTTGACTTGCTGAACGGCTATTGCTAGGGCTAATACTTGCAGTGCTAACCACCAATTAATGAAGGCTACCACAATTACTACTGTGCCAATTCCTAAAGTTGCTCCTACAAAAGGAATCACTTCCATAAAGCCGATGAAGACGGCAAATAGCAGGAAAAATGGCACTCGCAGCGCCCAAAATGTCAGACTCAGAGTTGCGGCCATAAATAATCCCAACAATAGCTGACCTGTGATAAATCTTTGCAGGTTTCGTTGCAGGGATTCTGTTAAAGAGTCGCGAATGAGGGGCGAAAAAATACTGGTAAGGGTGCGCCAAACTCTCTCGCCGTCAATCAGCATATAAAATGAAATTACCAGAATTAAAATTAAGTCTAAAAACCAGTTAAAGGTACCGAGTACTAAACCAAACCCTTTGCCGGCGATCGTTTCTGCTTGCGTTTGCACTCGTCGCAATTGCTGAGAAGCTAAAGTTTTGACGTCAAAGGGCAAATTATGCTCCAAGCTCCAAGTTTGAAAATTGTCTAATTGCTGTTGGGCAGAGGTCACCAGAGATGGTAAATTCGTTACCAATTGCCGCCCTTGGTTAAATACGGGTGGCACTAGGGTGAGCGCAATCAGCACTACCGCTATGCCTGCGAGTAAATATACCAATCCTGCGGCTACTGTCCGAGGTAAAAAAGGTTGCAGCATTTTGACGGGATAGTTGAGTAAAAATGCAATCAATCCCGCTGTTAGCAATATGCTGAGCGTTTCTCCTACATAGGCGATCGCGCACCAACTAGCCCAGCCTGTGGCTAGAATTAGCAGCCAAGTGATGAGAAACTGTTGGAAAGGTGTAAATATACGATTCATCAGTCTGCAATGGGCAGTTGGTTGTTCGTTTCAGTTCTTTTTCATCTAATACTTATCATGATAAGCTGCGATTGCGTAATGTCTCCGTAGGAGAATCGATCTGATTCTGGTGAATTGAGAATTGTAGTGTTGGGTTTCCTGGCGTCAACCCAACCTACGATAACTGCAATACTTACGTATACTGAGCGACTATTACCGATCGCCCGTAAAAACTCGGTTTCATGGGATTATCGAGTCAGCGTTCTAAGGTTGGTAGCAACGGCAGGTGCAATAGCTTGAGGGGCGTTCGCGTCTTTTTCTACGTTAACGTGGCCGGGAATCATCATGGCCAGCGTTCCAAAGACGATCGCTGCTAAAATGTTGCTGCCAATGGGAAGTCTATCTTGCATTTAAAGAACCTCCGAAAAGATGCTGTTATCCTGAGATCGCTAAGATTTGCCAGCGACTGCGTTGCTCTAAAGTGTCCGCTACGTATCTATACAGTCTTGGGCAATCTGTTTACGAAAACTACACCAGTAATTTCACTGTAAGCCTACTACATTTTTAAACAGAGGATTTATCTCAATGGTAGTTAGCGATCGCGATCGCCTTAAAAATCGGAACAATTGTCTAGCCTCTGGCGTATACGATCTGCATTGACTGATGGGAACGATGGAATATATGTTTAAACCATTACCAGTAATCTAATCTGAACATGATTTCGGCGATTAGCTGCGATCGACAAACTGAATTACTCCCCATTGCCCATTCGTTAACCAATCAGGGTCTTGATGATTTAGCATCTCTATTTGCGCTGTTTGCAGTCCGGCGGCGAGTTCCGATTTAAGAGTGCGTAAAGCAACAAGCGGTGCCGGAAAGTAGGAGACAATATCTCCGTAGGGAGTGGTAAACGGCCAGTGGCGATCTCCCATACTGCGGCGGTAATTCGCATCTCCCTTAAGGAAGATTAAATGCGATCGAGCTAAATCGTTAACAATTGTATCTGGCATTTCCCATAAGGGTAGGGGCGATGTCCAAAACAGATGTTCGCGCAGCTTTAAACGATTGTTAGCAATATAGTTTTTTAACCGTAAAGCAAACGCTTTCACATCGCGATCGCTGGATTTAGCCAGAAATTCTGTAGTATAAATGACATCTTTTATGGTCGCATCGGAAACAAATGTAGGATGAGCTTTCAGATGGAAGTAAACTGTTCCCGCCGCATTAGTTGTCAGCAGGAAATCGGCTATGCACAAATCGCCGATCAGTTCAAAACCTGCATTATCGATGATGAAGTCTATGCGCGTGCTGCTGAAGCTGGCAATGCGATCGGCAACTTTTGATGTATCATCTGCTAGAATATAAGATTTTTCGCGCTCCGACTCGACTCGGTTTTGCTCGACTTCGCCAGCAGGCCACAAACTCATATCGGCGCGATTGCCCCACAAATCGAAATAGATTAATTCTTTCAAATATGTTTTGTTGGGGTGGATATCCTGAATGGCGTTATTAACAAAGTTGCTTAAGGCAGCGATCGCATCTATTGCTGTTGACAAACCCAAATTTTTTTGATATTCAAATGGATCGACTGCTTGCCATCTTCCGGGTTGGAAATAATGGGTCGCCTCCAAAATGCGCCGATAAAAGTAGGCTTCGGCAAAATACCAGGGAATTTCCAGCCAATTGCAATTTTGGAAGGGTTCTAGATAAGATGTCCATGCTGCCAAATCCGGGCTGTGGGTGTCTTGGAGCGGTCGCACCAATCCGTAGGGTATTTCTTGAATTAGTTTTTCCAGGTTTTCGACAATTTCTGGGGTAAAATCGTTTTCGGCGATAACTCGTTTGGCAATTACCCCTAAGCGCACTGCAACTGAGGAGTGAGCGAAAGATCCTTCGTCCGACCCTTTGATCGGTGGGGGCATTAATTCTGGATCTGGAAAGTTTCTTTGTTTCATGATAGCTAGGGACTAGGGCGTCGGGGCTAGGGGCTAGGGAAGAGGGAAGAGCGGGAGAGCAGGAGAGTGGGAGAGTGGGAGAGTGGGAGAGTGGGAGAGCGGGAGAGTGGGAGAGTGGGAGAGCGTAAGAATTAATATTTTCCCTCTTCCCCTAATTCCTAATCCCTAACCCCTAATCCCTAACCCCTAATCCCTAACCCCTAACCCCTAGCCCCTAGCCCTAACCCCTAAACGCGGTTGCTGTAAAATGAGAGTTTATCCAAATTTCAGCAGATCTCGATAATGGTATGGCAGTTTATCAAGTCCGGCTGGTAAATGAGGCGATCGCACTCGATCGGACGATCGCAGTTCCCGATTCCGAGTATATTCTAGATATTGCCGAACAAGTTGGCATCCGGTTGCCATCTGGCTGCAAGCAAGGAGATTGTTCTGCCTGTATTGCTAAGCTGATTGAGGGTGAAGTAGACCAAAGCGAACAAAAGTTTCTGCGTCCCCAAGAAGTAGCGGCTGGCTACACCGTTACTTGTGTAGCATACCCTTTATCGGATTGTACTTTGCTGACGCATCAAGAACAAGTTTTATATCAATCTTCTCTTTATTTTTCCTCAAAAACACAGCCATCTCAGTCGGCAATTCAAAGTTAAAACGAGAAGAATAGATAGCAGCAAAGAGAATTAGAGCGAGTCATATCGATCGCCCGCTCAAAAAAGCTTTATATTAAATTTGGCAATTTGAAAGTATTCATCCTTGTTCGGTTCGCAAGCGATCGGGTTTTCATAGATAATTTGTACTTGGAGTAATAACCGTACTCATTGGCAGATCCTTCGGAAAACACTAAAAATATTGCCGTAATCTCATGTGTCATCTCCAAAGGGGTTACACGAGAATCAAGATAGTAAGAAGTCTGGATGGGATGGATTTCGATTTCCGACTTCTTGTGTTCCTTACATTCGGAATTGTTCTATGAAGACCCAAACCCGTTCAGAATCAGCTTACAGCACATTTATCGATCGGGTCGAATCGTCCCAAGTTCAACGGGTGATTATCAAACCCAATGTCTCCCTTGGGGGAACTGCTTCGCATCGGATTGAATACACCCTGAAACCCGAATTTGGCTTTCAGCAATACTATACAAATTTCTCTGGCAACCTTGAAAAACTAACGAGCTTGTTGGAGAATCACGGTGTAGAATTCAACACTCCCAACGACTCGGAAATGACTGCGGGTATCTTGGGATTGCTGCTTTCTACCGGACTGCTGATGGGTTTGTTCGCATGGCTGCTGAAATTCAGTAACTCAGGTGGTAGCATCGGCGTGGGTATGGGTTTGGGCAAAAGTAATGCACGAGTTTACAAAGGCGGTAAAACTGGCACCACTTTTGCTGATGTCGCAGGTGTGGATGAGGCGAAGTTTGAACTGCAAGAAGTGGTTGATTTCTTAGCCAATGGCGAGAAATACCGCCAAATTGGGGCAAAAATTCCGAAAGGAGTGCTTTTAGTTGGCCCTCCGGGAACTGGTAAGACGCTGCTGGCGAAAGCTATTGCTGGGGAGGCGGGGGTTCCTTTCTTGAATATGTCTGGATCGGAATTCGTGGAAGTTTTTGTAGGGGTGGGTGCTTCGCGGGTGCGCGATTTGTTCGACAAAGCTAAAAGGCAGGCTCCTTGTATTATCTTTATTGATGAACTGGATGCGATCGGTAAAACTCGCGGTGGCGGTATTCCCAACGGCGGTAATGACGAACGTGAACAAACTTTGAACCAATTGCTGACAGAAATGGACGGTTTTGATGGTAACGATGGCGTCATTGTAATTGCAGCTACCAATCGTCCGGAAATCCTCGACCCAGCATTACGTCGTCCCGGTCGTTTCGATCGCCAAGTGTTAGTCGATCGCCCGGATAAAAGCGGTAGATTGGAGATCTTGCGGGTTCATGCGCGTGCGGTAACTCTGGGTGAAAATGTCGATTTGGAGGTTATCGCCGCTCAAACGGCTGGTTTTGTCGGTGCAGATTTAGCTAATCTGGTAAATGAAGCGGCGCTGATGGCTGCACGCCACAATCGTCAGGCAGTTTTGATGGCAGATTTTAAAGAAGCGATCGAACGAGTGATTGCCGGATTGGAAAAGCGATCGCGCATTCTTACACCAATTGAGCGACAAACTGTAGCTTATCACGAAGTCGGTCATGCTTTGGTGGGCGCACTGATGCCTGGTAGTGGTAAGGTAACGAAAATCTCGATCGTACCTCGCGGATTGGGGGCTTTGGGCTATACTTTGCAAATGCCGGAAGACGATCGCTTTTTGATGACAGAAGATGAGTTGCGTGGAAAATTGGCGACTTTGTTGGGTGGGCGATCGGCTGAGGAAATCATCTTTGGTAAAGTATCTACAGGCGCTAGTGATGATATCCAAAAAGCAACGGATCTAGCCGAACGTGCCGTTACGCAGTATGGTATGAGCAGTACCCTTGGCCCTGTGGCGTTTGAGAAGAATTCCGCGCAGTTTTTGGAGGGAAGTAGTTCTCGACGGTCGATTAGTACTGAAGTCGCGACAGAGATCGATCGTCAAGTCAAACAAAGCATTGATAAAGCGCACGATATGGCGCAGGAAATTTTGCGACTCAATCGCGATTTGTTGGAGTCTACAACTCAAGTTTTGTTAGAGAAAGAAGTGTTGGAAGGTGAGGAACTGCAAGGGATTTTAGATCGGGTAAAAGCACCAGCCGGATTGAATCTTTGGTTAGTAAAGGGTTAGGTTTGTTTTTCAAGTAAGGATTTGTAGCGTATATGAAAATACTCGCTACAAGTCCTTGTTTGTATTTGAATATCATATCCTGTAGCATCGGTTGCCTAAAAAATCTCTTTCATATCTGCGTTTATCTGCGTTTATCTGCTTACATCTGCGGTAAAAATTTAACCCCTAATACCCACAGATAATCTTTAGGATCGCTCATATACTACCAATGCCACCGGACATAATATTATACCAAATCCGGGAACTATTGTAGAGACGTTTCATGAAACGTCTCTACAATATTCAAAGCCCAACCAATCCAAAATCCTCTCTTGCGAAGGTGGGCATCGTGACGGTCACCGCCAAGACGCCCACTTCGCGCAAAATCCAAAATCCAAAATTGAATGACTTTTCTTTTAGTGTCCTGCCATTCGTTTACCGATTTCGACAAAATCGGCTGCTTCGATATCGCTTTCGTACACAAATTTCCCCTCGCTGATCACAACAATGCGATCGCTCAGTTTCAATATTTCATCCAAATCTTCGCTGACCAGCAACACGGCTACACCGCGATTTCGCGCCGACACCATTTGACCGTGAATAAACTCAACGGCAGCAAAATCCAATCCAAAACAGGGATTGGCAGCGATCAGCAATTTGACATTTTCCGATGAAAGTTCTCGTGCCAAAACTGTACGCTGCACGTTACCGCCGGAAAGGTTACCAACGGGTGTATCTGCGGAAGGTGTTTTAATCGAAAACTGATTAATTAAAACTTGTGCGAATTGACGAATTAGTTTGGGAACGAGTAACCAGCCGTTTTGCGCTTGGGGTGGCAGATCGAATGTGCGTAAAGCCAGATTTTCTGCTACGCTCATATGCGGTACGCAGGCATTTTTGAGCGGTTCTTCCGGCAGGGCAAAAATTTGATGCTTGTACATTTCCGATCGCGTCGCTTTGTAAATTTCGCCATTGACTAAAATTTGGCCGGATGTGGCGGGACGCTGACCTGCCAGTACTTCTACCAATTCCCGCTGACCGTTACCGGAGACGCCGGCAATTCCGACAATTTCGCCTGCGCGTAAGGTCAGGTCAACACCGCAAACTGCTTCTAGACCGTTATCTTTGTTGGCGCGAATATCTTTAATTTCCAGAACGGGAATGTGGGAGGGAGGTGCTGTTTTCTCGACTTGTTTCGGTTCTTGTTTCTCACCCAACATCATTTGCGCCATTTCGGCAACGGTGAGATTTTTTACCAATCCGTGACCGGCGAGTTTGCCTTTTCGCAAAACGGTGATTTCATCGGCAAAAGCTGTCACTTCGCGGAATTTATGGCTGATCATCAATACGCTTAAGTTGCCGGCAATTACTTCATTCCGCAATAAGCCTAAAACTTCATCTGCTTCTTGGGGAGTAAGTACAGAAGTAGGTTCGTCTAGAATCAGAATTCGACTTTTGAGATAAAGCTGTTTGAGAATTTCCAGTTTTTGCTTTTGTCCGGCTGCTAACTGGGCGACGGGGGTATGTAAATCTACTTGGAAGGGAGACGATTTCATAAATAAAGTGAGGCGATCGTACTCTTCTTCCCACTTAATTATATTGGAACTGTCAAAACGAGACAGAACTAAATTTTCTGCTACCGTCATGGCAGGTACGGAGGTGAAGTGCTGATACACCATGCCGATGCCGTATTTATGGGCATCGCGAGGACTGGTAATTGTGCATGGTTGGTTGTCGATCGACACTTCGCCACTATCGGCAGTATAAAAACCCATGACGCACTTGACAAGAGTACTTTTCCCCGCGCCATTTTCTCCCAGCAAGGCATGAAATGTCCCCGGTTTGAGAGTTATCGACACGTTATCCAGCGCCGTCATGCTGCCAAACCGCTTGGTCATGTTCACCACTTCTAGTTCTGGTGGCTTGGTTAGTTCTCGCGTTGTGCTGGCCGTGGTTGTAGTCATACAATTACCTCGATCGGAGACAATTTTAGCCAAATATGCCACTTTGGGTTACATTTAAATGTTCTGGTCGAACGTTTTGACTGTGTTCTAAGTAATCATACTTAGCTGTTTTGTTATCTTTCCGTTAAATTTGGTAACTTTTACTTTAATGACGCGCCCGGTTTTGCTAACCTGTTTTGAACATGGCGTCATTTTAAAGAGCAAAGGTCTTAACACAACTTAAAAAGTTCGCAAAAGATGGCGGCGAGCGGTCATTTCCAGTAGGCTTGTGGCCTTAGCTGCATCGCAAAAGACGCAAGTTCCGATTGAGAGGAAAGATAGGGAAGATATGAAGCATTACGCTGATGAATGGGTTGCAGAATGGTGTCAGGAAAATGGCTGGACAGACTTAACTGTTGCCGGTTGTGACACCTATTGGGCTTTCCCTCCGGGAGCGGTAATGCCAGAGCCGATCCCCAGCAAAGCTATGAAATTGATTAAAGCACAAAAGGGATTGAGCGGCGAAGAAAAATGGTGGGCGATCGCATCCGTCGCCGGGACGATCGTTGCTGCCATTGTCAGCTTAGTGATGAAGTGTCCGATGCCGATGGTGGGGGCGTTTGCGTTTTGCGCCGTGACAGTGGGTCAATTGGAAGTAGAGGATTGAGGAATTCGCGATCGCAAATTTATTTCTGGCCAGACAACATAGCAGCGATCCCATCTTTAATTTTCATTACATTAAAGCCTTTCCCAGCTGGCTGTGCAGAGACTGAGCGGATAAAATAGCGAAATCTATCAGGTAGGTAAGCTATGAATCCGTCTCTAATAATAGCTCTGCTGATGATAATTGGTTTGATGGGTGTGCTGACTTGGTACGATGGCAAAAATAATGATGGCATACACCCAATGTTACTACAGGCTCTGAAGCCACCCCAGCCCTAAAGGGACGGGGGTTCAAAATGCGATAAAACCTCCACTTGGCTCTCCCAAATTGGTACAACATCCAAGTTCTTAGTGTTAGTATTTTG